>JBOFGX010000030.1:0-32224 GCA_051649345.1 Leadbetterella sp.
TATCCACATTTAGAAGACTTTATTCACAAAAGAAAAAAGAACCAAAAAAGAAAAAAAGCGGACTTTACAACAATAAAAATAATATTTTTTGTTACTTAGATTTTAAAACAATACTGTCCTAACAATTGGGGGAACTACAGGGACTTGGGCTTTGGTTTTTTACTGACTATAAAATGCTGCAATCAGACAAATACTACATTTATGGTTTAATAATATCAGTTGTGTTTTTAAGCTATTGTATACTAGTAAAAAACGAATTAAATAGAACTAGTATAGACTTTGTTAACCTTGGGGCATTTTATCCATTGACAGTTTTAATTACACAATGGCCGATAAGAAAAATTTATTTAGCTATTTTCAAAAGAGAGCCTAAAGTGGACAAAAAAGGACAGTTTGCGGACTTTGTTTATACTTGTATATTGTTTTTTGGTTTTGCAGTTTTGCCACTTTTAATAATTATGGCATTACAGGAATTAGAGTTGTGACAGTTTTAGATAACCTTGAAAAAAGAGGATTGAATTTCTATATCCATTGAAGTTATGAAAACCTCTAGCCGTGCTTAGTCTCTGACTAATTACGAGTGTTTTATGGTCTTCAGACCATATCTTGAAATACGCTCTTTGAATTTTATACCGATGTAAAAACATCAAATTTGTACTTGCAAATTTTACTTATATATCGAATAAAAATAGCTAAAATATCTACACTGCACCTCGATGGTTTCGCCATCGAGGAAATAGTCAAAATACCTTGTATTTCAATGGGTTAGTGTTTAATTTCGTTTATTTTAAAGGCAGTAATTACGCTATCTTTATCAAACCTGAACTCCAATGATTTACTAATTACAGGGTCTATATCATATCCATAATTAGTGACAATATTATAGTAAATTGTGTTGTTACTAC
Source organism: Leadbetterella sp. (assembly GCA_051649345.1). Lineage (GTDB taxonomy): Bacteria > Bacteroidota > Bacteroidia > Cytophagales > Spirosomataceae > Leadbetterella. The sequence continues at coordinate 906 of JBOFGX010000030.1, forward strand.
TAGTTGAAATTTTATCGGGTTCACCTATTTTTTTTATCAGCTGTCTGTAAGTCAGACCTTTAAGTTTTTGATTTTTCGTTAAGTTATCCACCATTTTTTCTCGATTAGGATACAAACCTAAATCATCTTTAACTATCCAACCTACCTTGTCAAAAGGGATTTTTTCCTTGCAGCTGGTCAAGAGAAAGAACAATGTTGAAATGATCAATATTCGCATAATGAACTATTTTTGAGCAACTTTAACATATTGATGTTTAAACCACTGCTCCTCGATGGTTTCGCCATCGAAGAAGTGTCATGCATGTTTTACATGCAATTGTTCATATCAATTTATTTTCGAGTAAAACTTTTAAAATAATACAATCTAAACCAAAAAAGCCTTGACCTAGCGGCCAAGGCTTAATGTCTTAAATCATCTAAAAGATTATTTCAATGCCTCTGCTACATTATCAACAGATACCATTTCCTCCTTGAAGGTATAGGCTCCTGTTTTCTCTGAGCGTACAGCTTTGATAACTTTCGCAAAACTCTTTAGAGCTGATTTGTCCCTTAGGGTCGCAACTACTTTCTTTGCCATGGTATGCTATTATCTTAAATGTTATTACTTGATTTCTTTATGAACTGTCACTTTTCTAAGAACTGGATTGTACTTTTTAAGCTCCAGTCTTGAAGTAGTATTCTTACGGTTCTTTGTCGTGATATATCTTGACATACCGGGTTGTCCAGAAGTCTTGTGCTCAGTACATTCTAATATCACTTGAACCCTATTACCTTTCTTTGCCATATGTATTTACAATTGAAAATTTCTTAAATCGGGCTGCAAAGATACTAATTTTTATTTTATTGTAAAAATTTATCCATAAATAATGTAAATAAAATTTAAATCTTTTTAGAGTCACTATTCAGAAATATTCACAGAGGTCATACACACTAAAAATCCCACAATTAAAGTTATATTTACTCAATACTATTTACCAAAATGATAAAGTCTTTTTCAATTCTTTTATTTATCGCCATTGTTTTGGGGGCTTGTAATCCTCAGATGGGTGGACGTAACAGTGGCATAAGCTCCGAAAAGCTTAGTCAATATAAGTCTGTTTCTATATTGCCCTTCAAAGTAGAATTCTCATCTGAATACAAACGGCAAGTACGAAAAGGCGAGAACTCTTGGGAAGATCAAGAGCGAATTGCTGGACTAGATCTTCAAAAAAATACCTTTGCGGAGTTTACGAGAAGAGCCGTAAAGAAGAACTGGCCTATGATTCCCAAAAATTTTACGGAAACGAACAAAAATTTGTCTAGCAACAAAATCGCTATACAAACCATCTACAGCCTAGAGAAATCCTCGTTTCGCGATATACTATCCACCGATTGCTACCTTCAAGGGCTAGCAAAAATGGAATATGGATCCTTTAATATGCGTAGGGGCATCAACCTGGAGATAGCCTTGTACGACACAAAAACAGGTGAACTACTATGGCAAGATGAGATTTTTGAAGACATCAGCTCTCGCATGGATAGTCCTGCGGATCTCGCTCAATCGGGAATAAGTAGACTTATTAGATATCTACCTTTCCGATCTTCTAAAAACAATTGATGGTGGAATCAGGCAAACCCAATTTTTCTGCCGAAATTTGCCGACTATGTATCTTAAAAAACTCCAGCTTGTCGAGTTTCGTAACTACGAAAACCGATTGTTCGAATTTTCGGCAGGTCTCAATTGTATCGTGGGCAAAAATGGTAGCGGAAAAACCAACCTTTTGGATGCTATTCATTATCTAACCCACACAAAAAGTGCCTTACATGGGCAGGATGTTTTGGGTGTTCGACATGAAGGGGATTCTTTTCAAATCGATGGTTTATTCTCACATCCAGAAAAAGATACGTTGGTCTCTTGCTTTTTTTCAAAGCACTCAAAAAAAACAATGAGCCAAGATAAAGTCCCAATTCCAAAATACAGTGAGTATTTGGGCTCTTTCCCTAGTGTTTTGATATTGCCTGATGATACAGATCTGATCCGCGACTCCTCAGATACAAGAAGGAGACTCTTCGATGGAATAATCTCCACCATAAACAAATCCTATTTAAGCGATTTAATAAGCTATCAGAAAAATTTAGATCAACGCAATGCCCTATTGAAGCAGTATCTAGAAAGCAAACGAATAGACAAAGGTCTGCTACATATATATACCGACAATTTGATAGAAATTGGTCACCAGATTTATACGGTTAGAAAAGCATTCACTGAGCAGTTTTATTCTATTTTTTTACAGTATTATGTCTATTTATCCTCACAAGCAGAATCTCCAGAAATTCTGTTTGATAGTGTTTTTAACTTTGATGATGCCCCTATACAAATCAAAAAGGCGGAAACCGAAGATTTATTGGCGGGACGCAGTACGAAAGGTATCCATAAGGATGATTTCATATTTCTATTAGACAATAAGCCTATTAAAAAATTGGGCTCTCAAGGACAACGTAAAAGCTTCGTAATGGCTATTCGTATGGCTCAGTTTAGTGTTATCCAACAATCCTTGAGAATGAAACCTATTCTATTGCTAGATGATATATTCGACAAACTAGATGAAACACGCATCAGCAAGCTCTTAGAAATGATTCAGGATAAAACATTTGCCCAAGTATTTATCACAGACGCTCGTCCCGAACGTACTCGGCAACTCCTGTCCAAATTTGAAGTTTCTTATCACGAAATCGACTAATAGTCATTCGTTTCTATTATTTTTGACACATAAATTGCTTTTATATTCTCATGGGACTATTTGGATTTTTAAATAAAAAACCCATTCCTAAGCTAAACGTCGCCGAGCAAAAATTTCATTCTATACTCGATAAAAAAATCCCAGAAGGTGCCATTCCTTATGCTATGGAACTATGGAAAAAACACCCGTTTAGTTTCAGAATGCCAAAGACCCGAAAAACATGTTTGGGGAATTTTATTCAAAAAAACGGCCATCATACTATTACAGTAAACAGTGATCTCAATCCCTATGCATTTTTGATTACACTGATACACGAAATTGCTCATCATAGAATAGCCTTAGAAAATTCTCTCCTAAATAAGCACGTAGATCCACATGGTAATGAATGGAAACATATGTTTTCTACTTTAATGATGCCCGTTTTGGAACTAGAAAATGTATTCCCTGAGCCTTTAAGGTCTATCTTGAAAATGCATATGAAAAATCCTGCTGCCTCTTCTACAAGGGATCCAAAGCTCGTAAAAGCCTTGAAACAGTATGATGAAATCCAAAAAAATCCGGGAACAATACTGGCACATGTACCTGCTGGTAAAACAATAGTGTTCAACACCCGGTCGTTTTTAAAAATAGAAAACCGCCGTACACGAACACTGGTGGAAGATCCTAAAACTAAAAAACGATATACCATACCCTCTTTTGTAGAGGTAGAGGTTATTTCGGCATAGAATGAGCAGGTTATTATACGTCATACTTATTTTATTCATAGGCAGTCCTTCATGGGCTCAAAACTCTACATTCTCTTCGGGTAGATGGTTCAAAATACCCGTATCTCAGGAAGACGTTTACACCCTAAATCAAGACTTTTTTCTAAAAAACAAGATAGACTTAACTGGTATAAATCCGAAAAATATTCGTGTTTTTTCTGGTCCAAAAGGAGAACTTCCACAGTTATTAGACACAAATTATCCGAAAGATATTAAAGAGATACCCATATGGTGTAATGATAAAGACAATAAATGGGATAAAGAAGATTTTATAAAGTTTTATGCTACGGCTGCTTCTTTTGAAACACACGATAATACGTTTAAGTATATCAACCATACCTACGAAAATGTAGATTATGTTTATGTAAAATTTGACACTCAACAGGCTAAAAGCATTATTTCTTCGCCTTCATCTGGTCTATCTAACGGGGCTCTTTCAGAAGCCCTAGTATTTCAACACGTAGAAAAAGACAAAAAAAATATATTGGGTAGTGGTAGGGCTTGGTTTGGGGACTTTTTTAATAATACGTATTCTATTAAACAAAAACTGGATCAAGTTCAAGGACCGGTGAACGTAAAGCTCCAAGTAATGGGTATTGGCCGATCGGATCAAACATTACGTATCCGACAAGATGGTCAGCTAATTCAAGAATTTTTGCTGCCCGCTTCTCGATATAACTCCAATGATGCATACGATAGATATGAAAGATACTCCAATGTACTTACGACAGAATTCACCGTAAACAACTCAAATATTAATTTAGACTTCATCTTATTCACACCCAATACCATCAATGCAGGTATGTATTTTGACTACTGGGAATACACCTATAAATCCAAGATTTCTACCCAAAACCAGAAAGTATCTACGTATTGGCTAGAAAACCAAAAGCGAAGTGCACAATCATATTTGGTTGAAAATGCAAACAACAAAACACAGGTTTGGGTTATAAATCAAGATCAAACTCCCATAAATTTAGAAGTTAAAAACAACGTATATACCTCTCCTGAGTCCGATTCAGATTCTAAAAAAGTTATACTGTTTTCCAGTGATTATAACTCAAACCCAAGCCAAATAATACCCTTGGAGAATATGAATCTTTACAGTTTTCCAGAAACTGAAATGCTGATAGTCAGCTCCCCCAAGTTAGAACCTGAAGCAAAAAGATTGGCTTCACACAAACGATCGATACGGGGATTAAACACGCAAGTTATATCCACCAGTCAAATCTATGACCTTATGAGTGGTGGGAAACAAGACCCAACAGCTATCCGTAATTTCTGCAAATTCTTGTATGATAAGTACCCAAAGGCTTTCAAATATCTTCTACTATTTGGGGACGGCAGTTATGATTATCGAAACAATCTAGAGTTGGCAAAAACAAGTATTGAATGCCAAATACCTACATATGAAGCGAGAGAATCATTGGAGCCTATTTTTAGTTTTTGTTCCGATGATTATTTTGGCTTTCTTGAAGTTGGAGAGGGCTCTTGGCTTGAAGGGTACTCTCAAAATGGCATATGGTATTCCAATTACGAAAGTGATCATAGTCTAGATATAGCTGTAGGTAGACTTCCCTTAAATTCTATCATTGAAGCCCAAAAAATGGTAGATAAGATCATACGATTTGAAACCGAAGGTAAATCACTTTGGAAGCCGAAAATAACAATGGTGGCTGACAATAGAGACTATAATATACATACTAGAAATGTAGAAAACCTTCAAAAAATCGCTCAAAGAAGCGAAGGTGGACTTGAGTTTTCAAAAATATATATAGACGATTTTCCTTTGAACGCAAACGAAGAGTCTCCTCAATCTACGCAGAAGCTAATGGAAGATCTTAATTCAGGAACCTATATAGTAAATTATGCGGGACACGGCTCAGAATCAGGCTGGGCCCAAGAAAAACTCTTAGGGCTTCAAGATATTTTTGGGTTCAAAAATACTATCTGGCCAATCTTTTTTACGGCTACATGCCAATTTGGAAAATTTGATAGCCCTCTAACTAAATCAGGAGCAGAGATCAGTCTTCTATTACCAGATGCTGGGGCAATTGCTTTTCTGACTACCACTAGAGCCGTATACTCGAGCACCAATGAGAAGATTAATGCTGCTTTTTTTCAAAATCTAGTGAATTATTCGACATTGGGGGATCTTTTTAGAGTTACCAAAAACCTTTCTCAATCGGGTGAAATCAATAGAAACTTTACTCTTTTGGGGGATCCATCCTTGGAACTACTGCCTAAAAGCAAACCTTTACTAGAAACTAAAATTAACAATCTAGCCCTTGAAGCCAATCCTGTACTTTATACATTGAAAAGCAACACCATTACCGCAAAAATACCCCTTAACTCCGGCAAAATACGTATTGATGTTTTTGATGGTCCGCAAAATGAAAAAACACTTGGGACATTCAACGATGGGGCGGCATTTGAATATCAATCCCAAATCCAAAAAATATTCTCTGGGGATTATGAGGTACGCAATGATTTTCTTGAAGCTACTTTTATACTTCCAAAATCAAAGTCCCTGTCAAATGGTTTTGCACAAATATTTGAGCAGATTGATACAAATAAATACCAGTACCTTGGATATATTCCCAATCTAAAGTTTGAGAATCACCCCAACTCAATTTTGTATAAAGAGTCTCCACAAATTGATTATAAATTTGTACAAGCTAATTTGTTAGAAATTAAAGCGACTGATGACAGAGGAATTTATTCTGGAAACGAATCCTTAAATTACGTATTGATTGATGATACATTAAAGATTCCCTTAACTAGTAACAACTTCCAAAACCAAAGTAAAAATGGAAGCTTTATCATAAATCTGGAATTTTTGACTGCTGGCAAGCATCAATTTAGGATTATCATCGTAGATGTTGACAATAATACAGGAGAAGTTTCGTTTTCTAAGGAGATTATCAAAACAGAACCCGAGATTAGTAGCTTTAAGATTTATCCCAATCCCGTTTCTGAAAATTTATACATAGATATCGTTCATAATAAATCAAACGATAATCTTGAGCTGGAAATGGATATTTTTTCAACAGATGGGAAGCAGCTTAAAAACTATGTTTCAACCTGTGTTGACTGCTTGTCTCCTTGGAAATTAGGCATAAATGTTAACTCTATTTTACCTAATAAAGGAGAACATATTTATACCTTACGTGTGAAGTCTCCATCCTCGGGATACTCTCAATTGAAAGTTGGAAAGATCATTGTTTTGAAATGAGAAATATATTTAGCTATTTTGTATTTGATTTTAATTAAAATAAACTATTAAGTATGAACAAGAGCTTTTTAAAAGCCATACTGGGTTTTGCATTTTTACCACTTTTTGTAACTGCACAACAAACCACAACAAATGAGGAGACGGACTGGATCCCTGTAACTACGGCTGTACCTTTTATAGGTATTACCCCTGATTGCAGAGCGGGTGCCATGGGAGATGCAGGTGCTGCTTCCGATGCGGATGCCGCTTCTCTTTTTTGGAATACTGCCAAGCTTGCATTTGCCGAAAATAAGTTTGCGGCTTCTGTTTCGTATACCCCTTGGCTAAGGAATATTGTAAACGATATGGGTCTTACCTCAGTATATGGTTATAAAAAAATCTCAAACAATCAAACGATTACAGGAGGGATAAACTATTTTGATCAAGGTGCCATCCTTTTTACTGATGGAACGGGCAATGAAATAGGTAATTTCAACTCGAGAGAGTTTGTTATAACTGCTGGCTTGGCTTCGAAATTAGGTTCGAAATTAGCAGGTGGGGTTAACCTAAAATACATAAACTCAAACTTAGTTGGAGCACTTGTAATTAATGGTAATGCAGGCAAACCTGGGAGAACAGTAGCTTTTGACATTAGCTTATTCAAAACAAAAGATTCGCGGAGCGAAGATAAAAAAGTAAACATGGATTATGGCTTGGTTATCCAGAATATTGGTGGTCGGGTTAACTATGGTTATGGACAATATTTTATACCTGCCAACCTGAAGCTTGGCACAAAAATGAATGTCAAAGGTTCTGGCAATGGACAATTTAATGTCCTTTTAGACTTTAATAAGCTATTGGTTCCTACTCCTAATAACAGAACTACATCATTGAACTCAACAGATAAAAGTATCTTTAATTCTATCTTCTCTTCTTTTTCAGATGCTCCACATGGGATCAAAGAAGAATTGGCTGAGATTACAACTTCATTGGGCTTAGAGTATAATTATGCAGATAGAATTGCTATTAGAGGAGGCTTATTTTATGAGTCTGAGAAAAAAGGAAATAGAACGTATGGCACATTTGGTGCAGGTATTGTTATGAATGAAACTTTGGTTTTGGATTTGGCTTATTTGGTTGCAGCTCAAGCTAATCCACTTGCAAATACTTGGAGAGTTACTTTTACATATGCAATGCCTGATGGTAGTAAAAAGTAAAATAGCTTGCTCATATATAAGTGGTTAGTTTAAAAAAGAAATGGAATAGAGGCTGTCAGTAATTATGGACAGCCTTTTTGATTTTTATGATACAAAATTTTATAGAAATAGACGTAAACGTTTCTCCGGAATTTTCGGAGATAATTTTAGCTGAGTTGGCTGAAATAGGATTTGACTCGTTTATGGAGTCTAATAGCGGCATTCTGGGTTATATTGAAGAAGAAAACCTCAATGATGTAGAATTGAAACATATTTTTGAATCATACGCATCAAAAACAAGTTTGTTTTATTCACTCAAAAAAGTAGAAAAACAAAACTGGAATGAGGAATGGGAATCAAGCTTTCAGCCAATTGATGTTGATGGTAAAATTTATGTTCGTGCTACTTTTCATGAAGCTAAAAATAATCCTATTGATATCATTATTACGCCAAAAATGTCTTTTGGTACGGGACATCATGAGACCACCTATCAAGTCATGCAGTTACAGCTACTATATGATCACAAAGAGAAGTCTGTATTGGATGTAGGTACAGGAACGGGGATTTTAGCCATTTTAGCTTCAAAACTAGGATCCAATAAAATACACGCTTTTGATATAGATGACTGGTCCGTAGAAAATACCATAGAGAACATAGAACTAAATCATTCTAAGAATATATCCGTAAGTAAAGGCACGATTAAGGATCAGATAAAGGAAAAATATGATATTGTTTTAGCCAATATCAATCGAAATATTCTCTTGGATGAAATGAATTCGTACGTAGATTTTATGAAGCCTAATGGTAAGCTATTTGTCAGTGGATTTTATGATTTAGATGCCCAAGATATCATAAACCATGCAGGTAGACTAAATTTAAGACTTCTTCAGCAATCTACTAGAAATCAATGGGCGGCACTCGTTTTTGAAATTTAAAGATCAGTACATACTTACGCATGATGATGAGAAAAGTTTTTTACTCCAAAATATTCAGAAGAATATCCGTATTAGTAATTGTATGTTTCTATATTGCTATCAAATCTTCTAATGCCCAGGTAATTAGCTTTATTTACGATAGGAAAACATATCCACAGGACCTAGAGAAAAACCTAACTAAATCTATTGGAAACACGTTCAATACCGCTAGATTGAAGGAGTTTACCCAAGCATTCTCTACTTTCTCTGATACAGATAAAGATGATGTAGCTAAAACCCTTTTTTCTTTCTCCAATAGGGGATTTGACCCTTACGAAGTGCTAAATGTAGCATATTGTGTTGGTCTTTATACAAGTAAAGGTTCTCCAAAAAGTATGACACCAGGAGAATTTATAAAAAACTTATTCAAATCTTTTGAAGGCCAATCACCACAATATGCCATCGAAGGAATCCAACAATTGATTAAGTTTTTTGAAGAAGGATATATTTATTACTCTAATTTCAACAAAGTAAAGGCCGTATACTCGGGTTTGACATTTGTAAACTATGGAGGCCCAACGGATGTATATTCTCCTTCTTCAACACCAACACCTCCCCCCACTACTCCATCAAAAAAAAATCCCTCTGAGGATATTGGTTGGGGAGATGCATCAGAAGAATCAGAATCAGACCCGTGGACAGACCCCAAATTAGCTGTTTCCGAAGTTAAAAATACAGATATCGTAAAAATCCCCTTAGCTCAAGGGTTGGCCATTAAATTTGACAAGCTTGATTTAGTACTTATTAGCCCTTCTGACTCTTTCGCCATACAAGAAGCCAAAGGAATATTTGATATCTCTCACTCTTATTTTTTTGGGGATGGAGGTAAACTTTCTTGGATGGCAGCCGACAGGCTTGCCAAAGCTACCTTTTCAAAGTACTATATAAAAGTAGATGCGAGTAAGTTCATGGCAGATCATGTAAAATTTGATCACATGAGTATGATTCGTGGTGTAGTAGAAGGTGTGCTAGAAGTTCGTTTAGAAAAAAGAGATCCGGGAGTAAAGAGTCAATATCCGCGATTTAAATCCTATTTTAATGACGCAAAACTAGCACCACACCAATTAGATATTGAATATACAGGGGGGTATACACTTATCGGAAATAACGTAAACTCGGGATCCATGTTTGATGTCAATTGTAGGATTTTAGCAAATAAAACAAGCAAAAATAAGTTTACTGTAGTTTCCAGATCTTTTTCAATAACCGATTCTATGATTACCTCTCCAAAGGTTTCATTCAATGCAAAAATTGATAAAGACTCTATAAGCCATCCAGCTGTACGAATGGAGTACGACCTAAAAAATAAAAAACTCCAATTAAATAAAATTGAGAAATCAGGTTTTAAAAACAGCCTTTTCTCAGATACCTTTCACCAAGTAGATATTAAATCGGATGCTATGACATGGGACTTAGTGTCGGGCAAAATGGATTTTTATATTGTTTCGGGTAAGACAGAAGTAGCACAGAATTTCGAGTCGTTCGATTATTTTAATCCTTTACGAATACGAGCATTGAGTACACAAGCGGGTTGGAATCCACTCATGGCTGTAGGCATGCAAGTTGCTAGAAAGAAAGTAAATTCAGTGACATTACAAGAAATGCAGGATCTCATAAAAAAGGAACCCCACATTGTTGCTAATGGAATGCTTATTGGACACCAAATGGGTTTTTTCGATTATGACACTTACAAAAACACATATTCTTTAAGTAGAAAAGGAAAGCATTATTTTCTAGCATTTAGGGGTGAGAAAGACTTCGATGATCTTGTGCTAAGCTCCGTTGCAGACGATAAAACTGTGGGAAAAAATGCCTCCATCGACCTTGAAAAAAAATCATTGGATATACGAGGTGCACAAGACTTTAAGCTATCCGATTCCTTAGGCATTGCTTTTATTCCAAAGGATAAAAACATGCAGATTGTAGGTAATAAGGTGTTTACATTTAAAGGTATTATCACTGTCAAGAATTTTAATTTCTATGGTGATTTTGAAGTACAGTATGAAAATTTCTATGTCAATCTTCAGCGTATCGACTCCATAACATTTACCCCTCTTGAAGACTGGAAAAAGGGTAAACGCTATACAATTGGAGGGCATTATCAATTTGCCAAAACGGGTGTTTTATACCTCAATGATCCCAAAAATAAATCGGGTCGAAAGAAGTTTCCTGAATATCCAAAACTACAAATACCTGAAGGTGTAACAGTTACGTTCGATGAATCTAGAAGAAAACGAAAATACTCAAAAAATGTATTTTTTAGAGCTCCGAAGATCGATTTGGACAGTCTAAATACAATGGATCCCATTTTCACAGGCAACTATAATTTTAATAAAATAATTAAGCCCATAGATGAAAGACTTATTGTACTAAAAGATAGCACGATGGGTATGATTCACTACGCAAAGCAACCCTATAATTTGTATGAGCTTCCCAGTACAATCAATCCAAGTACTCCTATTTTTCTAGATACTCGAGGATTACATACCACAGGTGAAGTAAAACATATTGTCTCATCCTTGCAGGTAAAAGATGTAACGTTCGCTGAAGATTATAGCTTTGCCAATGGAGATGTAGGAAGAATTACGGAAACTAAAGGGGCATCGTATTACCCAGATGTAGACATTAAAGATTTTAAATATTTCTGGGCACCCAAAAAAGATAGTATGTCTATTGGATCCGAGAAAGGATTTGATTTTTATGCCAGTACGACCAAACTTAAAGGTAATCTATTGCTGAACCTAAAAGGTCTCTATGGCAATGGAGACCTAGAACGCAGAGACATCGTAATGAACTCATCCTTGTATGAGTTCAAAGAGACAGGTTTTACTGCCCAGCATGCAATTTTCAATGTAAAAGCAGCACCTGAGGATCCAAAAGCCGTCTTTGCTGGTAAAAATATGGCAGTAGATTTCAACATCAAAACCTCCATGGTAAATTTTGCTGCCACAACTGACGATCCAGTCAAGAAAACTAAAAGTCAGCTAGAATTTCCTTATTCATCCTATACCACAACGATTGATAAAGCACTGTGGGATATTAATGGTAAAAAAATCACCATGGAAGGAGAACTCAATCGATCTATTTTTGCGAGTACCCTCCCTTCTCAATATGGACTTAAGTTTAACGGTACAAACGCACTCTATACCATTGCAAATAAAAGTTTGAATATTTCAGGTGTTCAAGAGATACGTTCAGCTGATGCGGCTATTATTCCTCCCAAAGGTCAAGTCTTCATAGACCAAGGTGGTCTAGTGGAGGCATTCACCAATGCTCGTATTATAGCGGATACACTCAACAAGTATCATACAATGACAAACGCCAATGTAAAAATATCCTCCAAACTTTCATTTACAGGTAATGCTACCTATCAATATGTGAATGTGAGCTCAGATACATTCAACATTAAGCTAGGAAATTTTGAATTTGCTGAAATAGGGCAAGATAGATCTATAGGAACAAAAGCCTCCAATAAACTCCGAACCATTGCCAAGGCTAATATTGAGCTTAAAGATAGTCTTTTCCTATCCCCTCGAATCCTATACCGAGGAGAAATGACCATGTTATCGCCATTCAAAGATTTGTCATTGGATGGACAAGTAATACCTGATCTTAAAAAATATCCCTATTTTGGTGGGTCTTGGATTACCTATAAGGGGAACAAGTCCGAAGAGATCAGTATAAATGTAGACGAATCACTTAGGGATGGTGGTAAGCAACTATACGTAGGTGTCCACATGGTAGAAGGAGCTCAAAAAGATGCACTTTATCCTACTTTCCTATCCATGCGGAGGGCATCGAGTGATATGGATGTGTTTACAACGAAAGGAGTCTTTAAGCGAGATGAAGCCAACAAAAGATTCCGAATTGCACCTAGTTACGAAGGAGAAACGGGTAATGTATTTGACTTTTACGATGCTAAAGGCATTATCCAAATGGACGGTAAGTTTACATTTTTAGGTGGGACTGAGGCCAAAATTATGGAATCTGTAGGACAAGGAAAAATCCGTCTTGATTCTATGAAGTACTCTTTTGAATCCATGCTTAAGTTCCTTTGGCCCATGACGCCTCCTCAATTACAAAAATTAGGGCAATCCGTTATAAAAGCTAATCTTGAAGCTGGCATAAGTGACCCAGCAATTTTGACCGAAGATCCTGGATTCATATCCAAAGTAGCCCAATACGTTGGCAAAAAAGATGCCCTTGCCTACCAAGAAAAATTAAGAAAGGAGTATACTCCACTTTTTAAATTTAATCCTATTTTTAATGCACCCATGATCATATCAGATGTGACATTGATATGGCACCCTACTATAAATGCGTATGCAAGCATTGGCAAAGTGGGTATTTCCAATATAGGTGGATTGGATATAAATGCACAAGTAGATGGATATGTGGAAATTTATCGTAATCCCTCTATTGGGGATGAAATCAACGTATATCTAGATATCTCTGATAATAGTTGGTATTATTTTAAATATAGTGGAGATCAACTCAGTGTGATTTCTTCTGATGGAGATTTTAATAATGCAATTGCAGGGATTGGTACTGAAAAAGAAAAAAAGAAAAAAGATGCAGGTAATGTAGCCCTTATGGAGCCTGCAATGGCGGATAAGTATCGTAAAAAGTTTCTTGAAATTTATTGGGGAATAAAAAATCCTAAAAAACGACCCGTTGCTGAAAAACCGAAGGCTGCGGATGGAACAACTCCAGCTCCTGGAACGGAGAAAAAAGACGATAAGAAAGATGGATTTTAATCCGTAAATTGGCTTATGTAATCTCTTCCCATTCGTATAGCAGAAATTACATCGTCTTCGGAACGTTCAAAATCTTTATCCTCAATTTCAAGTACCAAAGGCCCTTTATATTGGATTTTGGTTAGAGCCGATATGAATCCACTCCAGTTGACATCTCCATGCCCTGGTAGTTTAGGCGAATGATACTCAAGCGGGTTTGCCAATATCCCTACATCATTCAGCTTATCTTTAAGCAATTTTATATCTTTTATATGAATATGATGAAGTCTTTCTTTGAATTCATAAATAGGCCTTATCTCATCCATCATCTGAAAAATCATATGTGAAGGGTCATAGTTTAATCCAAATAATGGCGTTGGGAAAATTTCAAACATTCGCCTCCAAACAGATGGAGAAATTGCTAAGTTTTTTCCTTTGGGCCATTCATCGTTAGTAAAATACATTGGACAATTTTCTATCCCTATTTTTATACCTTCTTTCTCTGCAGTTTGGATGATGGGCTCCCAAATTTTCTTGAATAGCACCAAATTATCCTCCATATTTAGATATTGATTACGTCCAATAAAAGTATTCATTACTGGTACATTGAGTAAATTACATGCACGGATAACCTTTTTAATATGCTCAACATAGAATTCTGATTTCTGCGAATCTGCATCTAATGGATTGGGGTAATAACCAAGCCCAGAGACTCCTACTCCCATAGATTTGACAAGACGTTGAATATCATCTACTACTAAATCGTCCACGTCTATATGGGTAACTCCAGCATACCTACGGGAGTCATTTCCTACTTTGGGCCAACACATAAGCTCTACATAGTCAAATGACTCCTTTGAAGCAAATTCTAGTACTTCTGAGAGACTTTTTTTATCAAGAATGGCAGAAACAAATCCCAAAGGAAACGCTTTCATACGCTACTTTATTAACTTTTGCAAACATTCAAATGCCTTACCAGAACCAAGAGACTCCTTAGCATGGAGAATTCCATCTTCTATACTGACACCTTTAGCGATAGAAATTGCTAGACCTGAATTTGCCCATACGACATCCATCTGAGCTTTAGAGCCTTTGTCTTGTAGAATGTCCACGAGTATTCTTCCTGATGACAGAACATCATCTCCCCCACTCAATTCTTCTGCACTATAGCTTCCAAGGCCTATATCTTGTGGTTTCACTTGACTCGATTGCACTCTTGTACCCCAAAGAAAATCTCCCGTAAGAGAAACCTCATCATATCCATCCAAAGAATGCAATACACCGAACTCCAACGATGTATCCTTCAATACCTCTCTGTATAAGTCAAACACACGAGCATCACTAACTCCCGTCACTTGAAACTTGATTTTTGTTGGATTCAACAGAGGCCCCAAAATATTAAAAACCGTTTTAATACCCAATGCTTTTCGTATCGGCACAATGTGTTTCATAGCAGGATGAAATAACGGTGCATGTAAATAGCAAATATTGGCTTCCTCCATTTTCCTTCTCAATTCCCCTTCATCATTTGTAAGCTTTACACCTAAATGCTCCAAAACAGTAGTACTACCTACGGCAGAACTTAAACCGTGATTGCCATGCTTTGCAACTTTTATCCCTGCTCCTGCTACTACAAAAGCAGATGTTGTAGAAATATTGAAAGTATTCTTGCCGTCTCCTCCTGTTCCACAAACATCGATCGAATTGTACTCAGAAAAATCAATCTCCAAAGCTCTTTCTAGCATTACTTCCCGAAACGCAAGCATTTCTACTTTTGTAACGCCCTTGATTTGTAGAGCCATCAAGAATGCGGCTGCTTGTGCTTCACTCGCTTCGCCATTGGCTAGAGTTTCGAATGCTGCTTTTGCATCTACAGCTTCTAGATTTTCTTTTATTAATAACTTCTCTAAAAATTTCTTCATTTACACATTTTTTCTAATACTTCCACCTTACAAATGCTTCCATGGCTTCATACTCTGCAAGACCTAGCTTATTATACAAATTTGCAGTGCCACGATTTCTTTCTTCAGCTCTCTGCCAAAATTCTCTACTGTCTTGACCTTGAAACACGACACCGTCCTTTTGTGATTGATGCTTAAAAATGCCTAGTCGTTTTTGAATTACTTGTGCTGGACTCATAGGAACAGCCATTTCTATTTCATGAGTTTCCCACTCTGCCCATGCTCCTCGGTACAGCCATACCCAGCACTCTTTCATGTAAGCCTCATGCTTCAGATCTTTTACTGATTTCTGGATAGCATCTAAGCATACTTTATGGGTTCCATGCGGATCTGCCAGATCACCCGCAGCATAAATTTGATGGGGTTTCACCTCAGAAATTAGACTAGAGACAATGTCAATATCTTTTGGACTTAATGGTTTTTTTTGAACTTTTCCCGTCTCATAAAATGGCATATTTAAGAAGTGAACATTACTTTCAGGAATGCCTACATATCTACATGTGTTCTTAGCTTCCCCTTTTCTTATTAAGCCTTTCACAGCAAGGAGTTCCTCAGAATCAATTTCATTTGCTTTTTTGTTTTTCAAAAAACTCTTCGCTGATTCAAAAATCTTAGATGTGTTATTATTTTCAGAGTCAAATTCTTCATTGAAGTCAACCACAAAATCAATAAAGCGAAATGCTTCATCGTCTGATACTGCTATGTTTCCTGATGTTTGATACGCTACATGAACGTCATGACCTTGATCTACTAACCTCTGAAAAGTCCCTCCCATAGAAATAATATCATCATCTGGGTGAGGACTGAAAATCAAGATACGCTTTTTCGCAGGTAATGCCCTCTCAGGTCTATTTGTGTCATCTGCTCCTGGCTTCCCACCTGGCCACCCAGTTATAGAATGTTGTAATTGGTTGAATACATCAATATTAATTTCATATGACGACCCAAATTTTGCCAATAAATCAGAAAGCCCATTATCATTATAGTCTTTTACTGTAAGCTTCAAAATGGGTTTTTGTAAAGACAAGGACAAATGACATACGGCTTTTTTTATTAGACTCGGACTCCACTCTACTTCATTTACAAGCCAAGGAGTCTTGATTCGAGTAAGATTTGAGGCCGCTTGCTCATCTATTATAAAGCAAACGTTTCCATGATTTTGAAGATAGCTTGAGGGGTTTTGCTCTGAAATTGAACCTTCTACAGCCTCCGCTATTTTTTGAGCCTTTCGCTCACCCCAAGCAAGCAGGACAATCCTCTTTGCAGCCATAATTTTGGATATGCCTAGTGTGATTGCCTTTTTAGGGACTTTCACTAGTTCGCCACCGAAATCTTGAGAGGCCGCAACCCGAGTCGAATGATCCAGCATCATAAGACGAGTTTTGGAGTTTATAGAAGACCCTGGTTCATTAAATCCAATATGACCATTTCCTCCGATTCCCAAAAGCTGAAAGTCCAAGCCACCATTTTCTTCTATCGTTTGCTCGTATTTTTTACAATACTCAAATATTTTTTCTTCATCCAACGTACCCTCTGGTACATGATAATTTTCTTTAGGTATATCCACATGGTCAAATAACTGCTCACGCATAAATCTCCAATAACTCTGAACAGCATCCGGCTCCATGGGATAGTATTCATCCAAATTAAACGACACAACGTTTCTAAAACTTAATCCTTCTTCTTTATGCAGTCGCACAAGCTCCGCATAGACCGACTTGGGAGAAGATCCTGTAGCTAAGCCTAATATGCAATTTTTGTTGTGGGTTTGTTTTTCACGAATCAAATCTGAAATTTCGCGAGCAACATCTTTTGATGCTTGTTTTGTATCAAAATAAATCTTTACTAAAACCTTTTCCGAAGGAACTGGTGGTAAAAAAAACGCATTTGACGGCATAAAAAATAAAATTGTTTTACAAATATATCTTTTAAAAGATTCTTATTTGCCTGCAACAATAGTTTATTATCTAAATTTTACTTACTAATTTTGAGGCCTCATTTCTGAACATTTACAAAAAAAATGAAAAAATCACTCCTCTCGATATTTTGCTTAATGTCAACCATAGTATTCGGTCAAATTGATATCGAGCGTGAGTTTGAATTTGCGGCTAAACAATATGAAAAAATGTTAGCCACTCACCCAAATCTTGATCAATTCCCCCAGTCTTCCAATCCAGATGGAACTATGAAAAATAGAGAATCTTGGTGGTGGTGCAGTGGCTTTTTCGGTGGCTCTCTATGGTATATCTATGAGCATACACAAGATCCAAAATGGAAGGACGCAGCCCATAGATGGTCTATGGCAGTAGAAAAAGAACAGTTCAATACTCGGACACATGACTTAGGATTTATGCTATATTGTCCATTTGGAAATGGGTATAGGCTTACAAAGAATGAAAAATATAAAGAGATCATGCTAACAGGGGCAAAATCACTTTCTTCTCGATTTGACCCGAAAGTAGGTCTAATAAAGTCTTGGGATAAGTTTCAAAATGTTTATAAATATCCCGTGATCATAGATAACATGATGAATTTAGAGTTTCTATTTTGGGCAGCAAAAGAATCGGGGAACAAAGAATTCTATAATTTAAGTGTTAAGCACGCCGATAATACACTCAAAAATCATTTCAGAAGTGATAACAGTAGTTACCATGTTATTTGCTATGACTCATTAGGTAATGTTATAGCAAAAAAGACCCATCAAGGTGCTGCAGATGAATCAGCTTGGGCAAGAGGACAATCTTGGGGATTGTATGGGTACACGGTCTTGTATAGAGAAACAAAAGACCCAAAATATTTAGAGCAAGCTCACAAGATTGCTGCTTTCATTCTGAAAAATCCTACTATGCCAAAAGATAAGGTTCCCTATTGGGACTTTAGTAAATCTGGAGAAGAAAGAGATGCATCGGCAGCTGCTATCAATGCATCTGCATTATTGGAACTTAGTGAATACTCAAAAGGTAAAAAAAGAAAAACCTACATCAAAGTAGCAACCAAAATTTTGGAATCTCTTTCTAGCTCTGCTTATAAGGCTAAACTTGGAGAAAACAACAACTTCATCCTTATGCACAGCACAGGGCACAAGCCGGCAAAATCTGAGATTGATGTTCCTCTTGTCTATGCTGATTACTATTATCTTGAGGCCTTACTTCGCTATAAAAATCTAAAAAAATAGATTTCTCTACTCCAAATGTATTTTTGTATTATACTTTAGAATTCAATAAAGTATAGGGTTTACTATTTAACTTTTTCAACTTTAGTTATAACAAAGTATAGAAATTGTCATTTGGCTGTAACTTTTAGAAGGTTAGTTAAGTTGAACTTATTGTTCAATAATTTCATGAAAGTCTATACATCAAAAAAATGTACAAATACAAAATATTTTTTACTCTACAATTTCTCATTTTACTTACCTGCAATTTATTTTCTCAATCCTTCACAATCAGTGGCAATGTAAAAGACGCTGAAAATGGTGAAGATCTTATCGGAGTAAGTATTTATGTCAAGGAGTTGAAAATCGGAACTCAAACCAATGCCTATGGATTTTACTCATTGACAGCCCCAAAGGGTGTTTACACGGCTGTTCTTACCTATATAGGATATAATACTAAAAATGTCATCCTCGACTTTAACAACAATAAATCCCAAAATATCGAGCTATCTGAGGAATCGCGAACCCTAGATGAAGTTATAATTTCTACAAAAAAAGAGGATGAAAATGTAAAATCCATCGAAATGTCGGTCAATAAAGTAGAAATGAAAACAATTAAAAAAATGCCTGCATTTTTGGGTGAAGTAGATGTGATCCGCAGTATTCAATTTTTACCAGGAGTAAGTTCTGTAGGAGAAGGTGCTTCGGGTTTCAATGTTCGAGGAGGTGGAGTTGATCAGAATTTAGTTTTATTGGACGAAGCCCCTGTATATAATTCATCTCACTTGTTTGGTTTTTTCTCCGTTTTTAATCCTGACGTAGTAAAAGACGTTAAGCTTATTAAAGGTGGTATCTCATCTAATTACGGGGGGCGTGTGTCTTCTATCTTAGATGTCAGGATGAAAGAAGGTAATATGAAAAAAGGAGAATTATCCGGTGGAATAGGTACTATCTTCTCAAGGTTATCCTATGAAAGACCCATCATTAAAGACAAAGGTTCTTTTATTGTAGCCGTACGTAGATCGTATATTGACGTCCTAGCAAAACCATTTTTAAACGAAGACCTCAAAAACTCCAAGTTTTACTTTTATGATTTAACTGCAAAGACAAATTATCAAATCAATAAAAAGAATACGGTTTACCTTTCAGGGTACTTCGGACGAGATGTTTTTGGCTCGGGCTTTGGATTTGATTGGGGTAATGCTACTACTTCCTTTAGATGGAATCATGTATTCAACAATAAAATATTTTTGAATACAACTGTCTTCTATTCCAACTATGATTATTCTTTAGACACTGATGTAGAAGATGCTGATAGTCAGGACGGTTTTGAATGGAAATCCAATATAGTTACATATAGCATAAAACCAGATTTTACCTACTACATTAGCCCAAAAAATACATTGTCTTTTGGGGGGCAAGCCATTTACTATTCGTTCAACCCGGGCCAAGCAAAAGCAATTTCTGCTGGTGAGTCCATTGAAATAGGTTTACCGGATAAATTTGCTACCGAAAACGCCATTTATATTTCTAATGAACAAAAACTATCACCTAAACTCACCTTGAATTATGGTCTTAGATATTCGTTCTATGATTATTTAGGCAAAGGTGAGGCTTATAACTTCGTGGAAACAGTCCAAAATGGTGATAGGAGGCCATTATCTTCAATTGAAGCATTCAAAAAAGGCGAAAGTATCCAAAATTACGGTAACCTAGAACCTAGATTTTCAATGAATTGGGGGCTTAATTCAACCACCTCCCTTAAGTTAGGATATAATAGAATGGCTCAGTACATTCATTTAATGTCCAATACGGTGGCTTCCTCACCGCTAGATGTTTGGACCCCATCGAGCAATAACATAAAACCTCAAATTTCCGATCAGATAGCTGTTGGTGTATTCAAAAATTTTTCCAATAACATGTATGAATCTTCTATTGAGGTATATTACAAAGATCTTCAAAATCAAATTGATTATGTACGAGGAGCGGATTTACTCCTCAATCCTGCATTTGAAGGAGATCTGATGTTTGGAGACGGCCAAGCATACGGTGCTGAATTTTATGTAAAAAAGAACAAAGGGAAGTTCAATGGGTGGATAAGTTATACTCTCTCAAGAACAGAAAAAATGGTAACCGGTCTCAACAATGATAATAGCTTTGTAGCCCGTATAGATAAACCTCATAATCTTGCAATTGTGAGTATTTGGGATGTAAACAAGATTTGGAGTTTAGGGGCGACTTTCAATTATGCCTCTGGTACACCTGCAAGTTTTGCTACTAATAGATTCCAATGGCAAAACATAGCACTCCCTCACAATTTCTCAGATGAGAGAAATAATTACCGTATTCCCAGCTCACACAGGTTAGATGTTTCTGCTACACGACAGACAAAAAGAAAATGGTTTAACAGAGGGAAAACCGAATGGGTTTTTTCAGTGTATAATTTATACAATAGGCGAAACCCATTCTCTGTGTATGTTCAACAAAACCCCGATGATTCTTCCAAAACAGAAGCCATCCAATTTTCAGTCTTTGGGTCCATTTTGCCTTCAGCCACTTTCAATTTTAAATTTTGATACCTTACAATCATGAAAAAGATCTTTTTTCTTTTAATACCTCTGATAAGTACTTTTTTTGTTTCATGTGAAGACGTTGTTAGCATAAGCGTTCAAGAAGGCAAGGAACAATTAGTGATAGATGCGTGGATCACGGATGAGGCTAAAGTGCAAAAAATATTGCTAACTGTATCACAACCCTATTTTGACAACTCTAAACCCAAACCTGCCTTGGGAGCAAGGGTATATATAGAAAAATCTGATAAATCACGGTTGGAATTTAAGGATGAGAAAAATTCAGGAGAGTACACATACAATGCTACTAGAAGCGACTTTATCAAAGAAGGGGAGCAGGTAACCCTACATGTTTTGTATAACTCGGAAGAGTACATATCAACTGCCAAATCAAATAGAGTACCTAAAATTGATTCCCTTGTCTATGAAGAGTCGAGTGAACCTTTTGGCCCTCCAAGGGAAGGAAGGCCTACAGAAGGGTTTGTCGCACAATTCTATGCAAGAGACCCTATAGGTCCTGGTGATACCTATGTGGTACGCAAATACATTAATGACACTCTTCAAGCGAAACCTGATGAGTTCCAATTGGCTTACGATGCCGCATTCACTCCTGGGTCCAAGTCCGATGGCTTAATCTTCATTCAACCTGTAAGGCAATCTATTAACAACGGTTTTTTTAAAGCCAATGAAACCATCAGAGTGGAATTGTACTCTATTAATAACGATGTATATTATTTTTTGCAGCAGGTGCAAACTCAATCCGCAAACGGAGGCATTTTTGCAACTCCCTTGGAGAACATCCCTACTAATGTGTTTAATATTAACAATCAAAGTAGTAATAAACCCCTTGGTGTATTTATTTTATCGAAAATCAGCGTTTTTTCTACATTAATTGATCCAAAAAAAGCAAAGAAAAAGAAGTAGTTTTTTATTTTTTTTAGAATTTCTAGAAAAAAAATTTTAATTTAATACGATTTATCCTATTTTTGTTAAAATAAAAAAGGTCTGTAAATTCAAATTTTAAATATTTTTCCTTAAAAGTTTGAATACTTATTTAAGTTTTACATGAAAAAATTAGCACTTCTTACATTAACTTACATCACATTTTTGAGTGTGCAATCCTATGCTCAAGATCAGTGTAAAATTTGTAAACCTTATCCATGGGAAATTGGAGCCATGATAGGGCCAAATCAATATTTTGGTGACATGCACTGCAGTAAGCCATATAGATCTCAAACAGGGATTATGGGAGGGATTTTTGCGAGAAGGCATTTAAATGACTTTTTCTCTCTTAGACCACAGTTCCTTATTGCAAATAAACTTGCAGGTGCAGATTTAGACCGTCCAGATGATCGTTGGGATTATAGAAATGCTAGCTTCAAGGCCAAAGGTTTTATGGAGGCAGCATTACT
Source organism: Leadbetterella sp. (assembly GCA_051649345.1). Lineage (GTDB taxonomy): Bacteria > Bacteroidota > Bacteroidia > Cytophagales > Spirosomataceae > Leadbetterella. The sequence continues at coordinate 23,604 of JBOFGX010000030.1, forward strand.
TGCTGAATATTACCCTTTTAGAGAAAGAAGATTTTCTTGTGATGGTACGCTGAAGAAGGGTATTTCTCCCTACTTGTTTGCGGGTATTGGTGCTGCTTATGGTAGACCTAAATTAGAACAAACATTAGGTAGATATACAGGTCCAGACGGAGGCAGTTATCCCATATTTCCTTTAGATCCAACAGGTGTTCAGCAAGATAAAGATGCCGTAGATGGTGGAATTTTAGCTGGTATTGTACCTGTAGGTTTGGGTTTTAAATATAATTTTACAAATAGAGCAACTTTAGGTGCCGAGGCTGGTTATAGGTTTTCTTTTTCTGATTTATTGGATGGTATGAAGTATTCTGCCTACAATGTTGGAGTTCCTTTGCAAGAAGGTAAGAGAAATCGTAATGATGGGTATTTCCTAGGTACTTTAATGGGATCGTATAGATTTGGAGATAAAGATACAGACAAAGATGGCACAGTTGATAAGTGTGACGCTTGTGTGAGCGAGCCTGGTTTATCACGTTACGCTGGTTGTCCAGATACAGATGGTGACGGTACTATCGATAAAGATGATCTTTGTCCTACAGTAGCAGGTCCAATGGGTCTTAAAGGCTGTCCAGATACAGATGGTGATGGTATTGCCGATAAAGACGATGCTTGTCCTACGCAAGTGGGTTCTGCTTTACTACAAGGTTGTCCTGATAGAGATTTTGATGGCGTACCAGACAAGGATGATGCATGCCCAGATCAAACAGGTGTGAAAGAGCTTAAAGGCTGTCCAGATACAGATGGTGATGGTATTGCAGATAAAGACGATGCTTGTCCTAATCAAGCGGGTCCTGCTAGTCTCAATGGTTGTCCTGATACGGATGGTGATGGTATTGCAGATTCAAATGATGATTGTATAAATGTGAAAGGTTTAGCTTCTGCAAATGGCTGCCCTGATACAGATGGTGATGGAATTCCTGACAATAAAGATAAATGTCCAACAGTAGCAGGTATAGCGGCTAATAACGGTTGTCCTGAGGGGTATGTAAACGGCGTAGCAGGTGCTAGCGGTTTCCGTTCAGCTAGTGGATGTGTAATCACAAATGAAGAAATCAAACAACTTTCGTTTGCATCAAAAGGTATCGAGTTTTATCCTGGTACTAATAAATTGAAACCGTCTTCTTACAAGTCTCTTCAAAGAGTATGCGATGTGTTGGGTAGATGTAAAGATGCTACTATGGCCATCAATTGCTATAATGATGGAGGTTCTGATTCTCAAAACTTACGTTTAGCAAAACTTCGTGCATGTGCTATTTATTCATACTTTATGAAGAAGAAATGTATTTCTAAATCAAGAATGACATATGCAGGTTTTGGAGACGAAGATCCATCGAGCCCTTACACTTCAGCTAGTGGTTCAAATTCAGGATCAAGAGTTGAGTTTATATTGAAATAATATAGTTGACAACGATAGTAAGACCGCCCTATGGCGGTCTTTTTTTTACTCAAATTTTTAATAACCCAAACAAGTATAGTATAATTTTAAGACCATAAACTCTAATATTTTCAATGAAGAACCTACTATTTTCAATTCTCCTATTAGGAATCATACAAACTTCTTTTGCCCAAAACGTTTGGAGTTTTAATGACGGAGATAGAGTGTGCTTTGTAGGCAATAGCATTACACATGCTGGACACTTTCATCATTCTGTTTTCAATTATTATGTAACCCGGTACCCGAAGTCAAACATAAGGTTTTTTAACTGTGGTATATCAGGAGATGTGACCTCAGGGATTTTAAAGAGAATGAATTCGGATATACTTATACACAATCCGACCTATGCCGTTATTATGATCGGGATGAACGACGTAAAAAGGGATTTATATACGGAGACATCAAACAAAGACGTAGATACTTTAAAGCTTAGGAATGAGGCATTGGTTACTTACAAGAAAAATCTTGATAGCATAGTACGCGTATTTCTTTCTAAAAACATCAAAGTAATTTTACAAAAACCCTCTATTTACGATCAAACAGCAACCTTTAGTACAAAAAATAATTGGGGAGTAAATGACGCTCTAAAAGAATGTGCCGATTTTATAGAAGGATTAAGCATAAAGTATTCTCTTGCTACCGTTGATTATTGGACGATCATGACGGATTTGAACAAAAAACTACAAGAAAAAGATCTGACCGCAACTATCGTGTCTAAAGATAGAGTGCACCCTGGAGCTGAAGGACATTTACTTATGACTTATCAATTTCTAAGATCACTAAAACATGAATCCAGTATTCAAAAAATTACTCTTAATGGATCTACTTTAAAAGAGGCTGAAAACACAGTCGTTAAAAAAATTAAGTTTTCTGATAGCGGATATACATTCAACTATAAATCTAAATCTTTGCCGATGTCATTCACGACAGAACAAAAGAAATTATTTACTTGGATCGATTTTCAAAAAGAATTGAATAACAGCGAACTAAAAATACAAAATCTAAAGGAAGGCAAATACACTATTCTACTAGATGATATTATACTAGATACGCTAATAGCTAGCGATCTACAAAAAGGCATAAATCTAGCAGAGTATTCCAACAATCCCGAACTCGCACAGTCGAAATTAGTACTAGAGAAACTTACTCAATATTGGGATTTAGAAACAAAACTACGGGACATAATCTGGGTAGAAATAGGACACTTAAAAGATTTTTCAGATCCTTCGAATTTTAATGAGGCTAAAAAATTCTTAGAGAAGCGTTATGAAACAAACTATGCCTCCAAATCATACGGTCCCTATTTCAAATCACAATTTGATAAATATTTTAAACTTAAGCCAGATCAAACCAAGTTCGGTTTGGACAAGGAAGCATTAGAAAAAGAAATTCGTAAGCTAGCACAACCTAAAAAACATACAGTTAAGATTTTACATATACAATAGTTATTTACGAATACTCACCAATTTGATTTAGAAAGTTGTAACCTTTGAGTTTTACATTCGTAATCTAGTTTGATTGTTTATATAAAAAGGTATATATTTGCCTTTGAAAATTGACTATACCTTTCTATGATAAATTTAAAATTACTGTTGGCAAGTATGCTGATTGGGATCAATGTGTTTGCACAAACACAACTTGATTTCCCAATAAAACCCTCTGAATCGTCCGTTTGGCATTTGAAAGAAAGTAAGTGGGAGACCACCGACAAGGTAGATTTCCACCCATTCGAATCGAAAAAATTAAAAGTTGCTTCCAATGGTTCAATACTATTGGGAAGAAATGGAGCCGGTAGTCTCAGATCTTCACTAAGCGGATCATCGTACCGAGTAAGGCTTAGTTTTTCTCTTGATTTATTTGGTAGTTTAACAATTGAACTAGGCGGCAACCATTCGTTTAGATTCAATTCTCAAGAAAATGGCGTATTTTATGGTGCAAACAACGTCCTGAAACCACAACAAAACGTTTTAAGAAAAACAGGGCTCTGGCAATCATTTGATGCTATTGTAATTGAGAAAGAAAAATTTTTCCAGGTTCAATACGTAAAACTAAACGGAGTGAAAATTTACGACAACCTTCTGATTGTAAAAGAAAAAAATCTGAAGGCTACAACTCTCAATCTTACTAACGATGCTGGAAATGTAGCTGTAAAAGACATAGAGTTCAATGCCTACACACTGGATCCTAAAATTGAATTGAACGAATTGTCATATAAAATCAAAGAGGCCGTAGAATGGCACTCTACACAGCCTTCCGAAATAAACCCAATAGAAGGAAAAACAAACGAACTCTTACTTGACTATCCCAACAATACATACAAAAACTGTATCATTTATACTTCTGGAAAAATGAAAGTCAAAAAGACTGACACCTATTTGTTTAAAACCAATGGATCGGGTAGAGTTGGCTTAACAATAGATAATAAAGTGTATTTTGAAACGAAAGACTTTGCTCATGGTCCACAAGGGGAATGTTTAGTTAATTTATCAGAAGGAGAACATAGCTTTATACTTTTGTACCAAAGACCAGGCTGGTGGACAGGGGCCTTGTCTTGGACAGTAGAAAGTACAAGTTCTCCTATTCAAGAGCTCAATAGCAAGTCGATGGTTCAGGAAATCTATCTACCTGGAGAAATGCGTGTTACACCCATAAACTCAAATGAAAATATTCGATCTTTTATCAACTTTAGAAATAAAAAATTGACCCACGTAATAAGTTCTGGAAGTCCCATGGGTTATCATTTTTGTTACGATCTAAATCAAGCTACTCCTCTTTACTTCTGGAAAGGAAAATTCGCTGACGTTACAGAAATGTGGTATGATAGAGGTGAGCCACAATTGCTAATGCCTCAAGGCCTTATGCTCGAAAATCATGGCAAATTTCCAATCAAAGGAGACGACAAAAACAATCCAATATACAAAGGATATAGTCTGGATGCGTCTCAAGTTCCTACCTTTAGCTATAGATATGGTGCATTGGAATTAACAAATAAAATAAGTCCTCTCGCAGATGGATTCCAGTATGAAGTAAATGAATCAAGTGGTGCCGAGTTTACAATTTTGGTCGCTGAAGTACCTTCGATTACGTATATCTCTAAGCGAATGATTAATGTGTCAGATAGAATTTATGTCTTCCCTGAAAACACGGAAATTTTTACAACCCAAGATAATGCTACTACAAGTATTTGGGCCAAAGTGAAAAACAAATTTAGCTATACTGTCCACTTTTAATACCTATGAACGAAATGAAAAAAATTAAAAATACTATTTATATCCTTGTATTAAGTTTAGTATTGGGAAACTTCTCCCTTACGGGACAAACCAAAGTATTTACGGAAGATGATTATTACAAGATCATTACGGTACCCATTCCTGATGATGTAAAACTTGAAGTTGGTGGCATGGCGGTGATTCCAGATGGTAGATTGGCTGTATGTACGAGACGAGGAGATGTATACATGATAAATAATCCTTATTCATTCAATGGCTCTATGCCTGCATACAAAAAGTTTGCGTCGGGTTTGCATGAGCCTCTGGGGCTAGGATTTATAGATGGGAAGCTTTGTGCTACGCAAAGAGGAGAAGTAACCATTCTTGACGATATAGATCAAGATGGAGTTGCTGACAGCTATAAGGCATTATATAAGTTTCCTCTATCTGGTAATTATCACCAGTATAGCTATGGTCCACTGCCTTCAAAAAAAGGTGATTATCTGTTTACTCTAAACCTGGACTGGATTGGATACGGTGCTAGTCAATCCAAGTGGAGAGGCTGGATGCTACGAATAGACAAAAACGGCAATATGACGCCCTTTGCCATGGGATTGCGATCCCCGTCTGGTTTTTTAGAAAATACGGCTGGTGATATTTTTTATTCTGAAAACCAAGGTGATTGGGTAGGCTCTGGCAGAATTACACACCTCGAAAAAGGCGATATGGCTGGAAATCCTATGAGCTTGGATTGGTCAGGAGAACAAGATTCCCCTACAAAACTTAAAAGATCAGATATCCCAGACACAGGAGAACCTATGTATGAAGTAGCCAAAAGGGTAAAAGGAATTAAACCCCCGGCTGTATGGTTTCCACATACGATTATGGGCATATCTACTTCCGATATAATAGAAGATGAATCCAATGGTAAATTTGGGCCATTCGCAGGTCAATATTTTGTTGGAGATCAAGGCCATAGTAAAGTGATGCGAATGTATCTTGAAAAAGTAAATGGTGTATATCAAGGTGCTTGCTTTCCATTCAAAGAAGGGTTTCAATCTGGAATACTTCGTATGAAATGGGGTATCGATAATTCCATGTTTGTAGGGATGACAAGTAGAGGCTGGGCATCTACGGGTAAAGATCTATATGGGCTTCAAAGACTAGAGTGGACAGGTAAAACGCCTTTCGAAATCAAATCTATTCAATCTATGTCGGATGGATTTAAAATTGAGTTTACCCAAAAGGCATCTATCGAAAGTCTCAAAGATGTAAAAAACTATGCATTGAAAAGTTTTACATACAAGTATCATCATAATTACGGTAGCCCCGTCATCAACAGTGAAACCCTGCCCGTAAAAGCGATTTCTGTTTCAGACGACGGGCTTAGTGTTCGTATTTCCATAGATAACATTCGTTTAGGATATGTGCACGAAGTAAACCTTGATGGGATTAAGTCATTAGAGGGTCTTGATTTATTGCATTCTACAGGTTACTATACATTAAATCAAATCAATACAAATGGTAATAGTCCGGTTGATAGAAACCAGTATGGCGTGAAGCAAGAATCTGCTCAAGTCATGGATCATAGTATGCATAGCACAATAAAAGCTACTAATTCAATCACGGCCAAAAGAACCACAGAAATTCCAGCGGATTGGAATGGCCAAATAGATCAAACCTTAACTATTGGCACAAAACCAGGTTTAAAGTTTAGCGTATCTAAACTACAAGTAAAAGCTGGATCAAAAATTAAACTCGTCTTTAATAACAACGATGATATGCTTCACAATCTGCTTATCGTAAAACCAGGAACAGTTACAAAAGTAGGAGAAGAAGCTTTTAAATTAGGTACAGAAGGAGAAGCAAAAGCATTTGTACCTAGTCTTGAAGAGGTCGTGTATCATACGGGGCTTCTTCAGCCAGAATCCAGCGAAAGTATCTATTTCAAAGCTCCAGAAGAACCTGGCGATTATACGTTTGTTTGCACTTTTCCTGGCCACTATACCCTAATGCAAGGTATTTTGAAGGTTCGTAAATAGGTATTATTAAGAAATTGTAAAAAAAAACGTTGGTATTTAGATTGAATTTGTAAATTGTAATCTTTTGGATTTCAAGTATCATACATCTTCCTACCATAAACATGAAAATACAATTTTTTGGAGCTGCACAAAGAGTTACAGGTAGCAAACACTTGATCACTTCACCTGATGGTATGAACATCCTTTTGGATTGTGGTCTATTTCAAGGAATCAATACCTCTGAAGACAATCTCAATTTTGGATTTAATCCAATAGACGTTGATGTGCTTTTATTATCACATGCTCATATTGACCATGCAGGTCTTATTCCTCGCTTGGTAAAAAAGGGTTTTAGAGGCCAGATATATTGTACGGCAGCCACCAAAAGCCTTTGTGATGTCATGCTTCGTGATTCGGCTCGTATTCAAGAAAAAGATCTACAACGCGTAAACGAGAGAAGAACCAAACGAGGAGAGGAGGCTCTTGAAGAATTATACGATGAAATGGACGTAGATATGGCCATGGATCATTTCGAAGTTATCCAATTGGAGAAATCCTTTTTTCTTGATGAAAACACGAAAGTCACATTTTATAATGCAGGTCATGTGCTTGGAAGTGCTGGTATATACATAGAATTTTTACATGTAAACAAAGAGACTAATATATACTTCACAGGAGATATAGGAAGACCCAACGATAAAATATTGCTCCCTCCTAGCCCATTCCCTCAGGCAGATTATATTATTTGTGAGTCTACATACGGTGATAGACTGCATGACACAGAGGTAGACATGAAAGCTCGCCTTTTAGAGATTGTCAATCATACATGCGTATATAAAGGAGGTAAAGTAATCATCCCTGCATTTGCTGTGGATAGGACCCAAGAACTGATTTATGCTTTGGATCAATTGGCTTCAGAGAAACGATTGCCTAGGATACCTGTTTTCGTTGATAGTCCTCTTTCTGTCAATGCCACGCAAATCATGAAATCTCACAAAGAAGATTTTAATCCCGAAATACTTGATTATATTTCGAAAGATGGTGATGCATTTGGATTTGACAACCTCCACTATGTGACAGAAGTAAATGAGTCCAAAAAAATAAATACCTACCATATGCCTTGTATCATTATTTCAGCGTCTGGAATGGCCGAGGCTGGAAGAATCAAGCATCATATTTATAACAATATTGAGAATTCTAGAAATACGATATTGATTGTAGGATATTGTTCTTCAAACTCATTAGGGTATGCGATTAAAAGTGGTCAAAAAACCGTGAAAATTTTTGGTGACGAAAAAGCCGTTAATGCCGAAGTTGTGGTGATGGATTCGTTTTCTGCTCATGCAGATAGAAACGAGATGATTGATTTGCTCAAATGTCAAAATCCTAAAAAAGTAAAGAAGTTGTTTCTCGTCCATGGTGAGCTCGAAACCCAAGAAGCCTTCAAAGGACATCTTGAAGAAGCTGGATTCACGAATGTATATATTCCCAAAGCAAAAGAAACTATTGAGTTGATATGAAAATCTATTTGTTTCTGAGTTTACTATTGAGTGCATTTTGGCTGGAAAATCAGGTAAAATGGCAATTTGAAGTCCCAAAATCTGTGAAGGTAGGAGACGAATTTATACTAAAAATCATGGGGAAGATAAATTCAAAATGGTATGTTTATAACTCAAAATTGGAAGTAGACGGCCCCCTTTCCACCTCGCTTGAGCTTACAAACAAAGAAGGCTTTGAAACGATTGGTCCTTTGGAAGGAATTTCGCCTAAAATCAAATATGACGAAGTTTGGGCTGGGAAGGTTGCCTATTTTGAAAAAAATGCAAACTTTACTCAGAAATATAAAGCCTTGAAAAAGGGTTCCTTGAAAATCCAAGGAGTACTCAAAGGTCAAGCGTGCTCAAACGTAGACAATACCTG
>JBOFGX010000031.1:0-8576 GCA_051649345.1 Leadbetterella sp.
GTAAACTCCTACATACTTCTATATTATCGCTTATTTTTACTTCGCTCGATATTAAATTCAAAGTTGGTACATTGACTGCCTTAACTACAATGGGTTTCACATCGACAATACAACCGTCTAGTTCAACTTTTGCGGTGTATTTGCCTTGCTTAGTAACTTCAAAACTACTTGGAAAACCTGGGTAATCATATAGCAAATTACCATCGTGGTAAACTTTTACATTTGTTCTTGAACTTTGCAAATACGAATCGCTATAAAAAGAAATCGAACCTTGAGGAATAGAACAAACTTCAAACGTATCTTTTTTGAGATTAACTTTATTCGACATATAATAGCTCAAATTATTTATAGGACTATCAACCATCGAATAAGAAAAATACGTACAGCCGTTCTCACTAATCTCTGCTTGGTATGTACTTAAAGGTTTAGTCTTTATTTTTTTTGCACTTGTGTTAAGCAATATTTTATTTTCATACCATTTTACTTTAAAATCCTTAAAGTATGTGGTATCTACTTCTAAATTTAAATCAACTAAATTACAATGCGAAACATTTGTAGTACTATTAACTACATTTTTAAATGTTTGCAATGAATAGATTGGTACATCATTTACTTTGCCAAAAATCGAAGGATTTTTAAAACAAACTGTGTCAGTTAACTTGAGTTGAGTAACTTTATTGGTTACGCAACCAAACTTGTCTGTTATGGTTAAATTATAATTACCTTGTACGTTTTTAGTGTTTATAGGGATTTCGGTATTAATATTTGACTTAAAATTATTGGGGCCAGTAATTAGATATTGCCCATTTAAGTTGCCAATTCTAAAAAAAGCATAACCTCTATTGGAATCATAGACATTAAATATCATTGATTCGTTTAAGTTATTACCGAACACAATATTTTTGGTAAATGGAAACTTATCATCAATAACCACCATATAATCGCCACTATGATTGGCAGTAAGATTTTTAATAACAGGATTTTGCTCTGTAGATACAAATCCTAACGGACCTGTCCAATAAAATTTACTTCCGCCACCTGCTTTTAGCTGTAGCTCTTTGGTAGTATTTAGACAAACCGATGTAGGACAATCAATATATTGTGCTTGGATAATATTTGAAAACAAAATACTAATAAAAAGAAAAATGACGAAGCGGCTCATAAGTGGTTTACTATAATACACAAATTTAATATTTAAAATTACTGTCATCCAACTAAAATCAAAAATAGGTCAAAATAGGCTTTAAATGGCCATCCTAGGAGGTATTTTCTTTTTCTGAAAAAACACCCCCAATTTTTCTGAATAAATTCAGTTGTATTATTCTAATATTTGGCTTTTTAGATGGTCTTTGTTGGATAATTATTCCTATCAAAGATAGATAGGAACTCATGTTATTGGCAGCCATGGATACGACTGTTGAAAAATCTTCTTTTTGTTTGGTCATTACATGTATTACTGACATCAATAGATTGGCTATCAGAACAATCCATATTTGACTTTTAATACCGTTTGAGCTGTCCGAGTACAAATAGCTCAGTTCGAAGTTCTGCTTTAGTTTTTTGAAAAATACCTCTATACCCCAACGGTATTTGTACAATTGGGCTATTGTCATATAGTTGTATTCAAATAGATTAGTTATGAACTTTAACACTTTACCTGATTCTGGGTCTTTGTAAGTAACTATCCTAAGCTTTATCTTTGATTTTGAGCTATTTAGCTCAACTATTTTGTCACTAATTAAACCTCCATCTGCATAGTTTACGGCATCATAAACTTTCTCTTCTATAGTTTCAAATTGGGCATTTTTATTTAGCCTAGTCACAAAATACGCCTCTTTGCTAATGATTTCTTCCTATCTTTTATAATTAACATAGCCTTTATCCTACAAATAGATAGTATTTGGCTGAAAATTGAGCTGTCCGAGAAAATCTTTGTCATTACAAGCTGCTTTGGTTATATAAACCATATTGGGTACAAAACCGCCCAATGGTAGCTTTGTATGTATTTTTAAACCTCCCTTCTTTGTGACATTTATTGCGTTTCGCCCAGCACCATTAAATAACTCTCCAAAAAGTATAATTGTACTTGAGTCTAAGATTTATATTTTTTTTTAGGCATTTAGAATCTTTAAATAAACTGCAAACTTCGTTGCCTATTATTGGTGAATAATAATCATATCATAAGCCATATAGTACCTCAAAAACCTAAGGGTTAAGATTGCGTTTTTATCACTTAATGTGCTTCGGGTTGCAATTCTGGCGTACCGATATATACCAATTTGTTCTCTAAGATTTGAAGGACTTTACATAAACAGTTTAAAGGAAGTACACTTAGTTATGACGCCATAAAGAAGTGAAATCAATTGTTTTTGGGTCGTAAGTGTCTTATAATAAGCATCACTTTTACACTCATTTACTGCTTTGCTCAGTAAATCTTGGGGAATGAATTTAAATATCTGTACTAGGATTGGAAATCCCGCTTTTAATGTATTTTAGCTGATGATTTTTTAGACTTGAGACCTAAAAATCGATATAAATAATGGATAGGCAACTATCCATTATTGTATTTTTCCAATAAACAACAAATTAGGCTTGTTTTTGTCGGATGAGAGTAATTTTTTTTATAATTTATAGTTTATCACCTCCCAGCAAACAACGTTTCCAAAAATGCTAAATAGGTTTTTCCTCGGCTTTCTGCAAAGAAATCGAGTATCAGCATAAACAGAGATTGTATGCTCAATCCCAGCCCAAAGCCCCTCATCAGAGTTCCTTTGGAATAGAAATAAAATAGTCCTAAACCCAAAATAATCAAGGCGATTTCTATGTATCGGTAGGTTACAAAACTTTTCATCACTGTATGCATTCTTGGTATTTCTTCGGTTTGGATTTTTGTGACATCTTTTTGAATGTATGAATTTACCCTAGCAATGTCTGAGTCGGATCGCAAAAATACTGTACCTCCTACAACCAGCTGAATAGCAGCAATGATACACAAAGAATAGGCCATGCCATTATAAAAGGGCAATTGTACTTTCCAAAGAAAATAAACACTCAGCAATATGGCTGTTACGCCCGTCGCAATAAAAATAGTACTTTCTGATTTTTCGGCATTGAAATAGGTATGTATTTGTTCCATGTTTGTTTAAGTTTAAGTGAATTTAAATAATATTTTGAGTAAAATGAAAAAAAGACACTGGAATTTAAGAATGAATTGTCTTTGTAAACTTATACAGGTATTTATTCAAAAGTAAATCTTGGTTAAAGATACTACTAGTCCAAAAAATCTGTTACAGTATTGATCCACTCCTTTCTATACTTGATAAGATAATTTTCATGTCCAGATTTTTCAAATATCTTTAGTTTTTTAGTGCCTAGTAAATTTCTAAAAATATCATCGGTTTCTTTTCTTGAAACGTTTTTATCCTCATTCCCAAACATCAATAATGTAGGTGTTTTAATTGATTTGGCGTATTCCACTGGATTGTGGTCAAATGCCCAAAATCCATTTTGAATTCCTCCCCAAAATACCAATAAATAGGAAAGAGGGAAAGGGGGTACTTTCATATTTCTAAATCGAGCTTCAACGGTCTTATGCATAGTGCCGAATGGACATTCCAAAATTAATCCATTTGGCTTAAGATTATAATCCTGCATAGCTTTCATGATAGCAACCGCTCCCATTGACGTGCCATACAAATAAATGTTTTTCTCTCCTTTTTTTTGAATGTATTCAAAAGCTGTTTTTACTTGTTCAGCTTCTTGAAATCCAATGGTCGTTATCTTGCCGCTAGATCCGCCACTTCCCATAAAATCTACGTAAAAGCAATTGTATCGTAGAGAGTCAAAAATAGGAACTCTGTCTAACATAGACGATTTTTGACTTCCATATCCATGAAAAACAAGTATGGTTCCTTTTGAACTATCCTTTGTGGACGTATTTGAACAAGGGATATCCCAACATTCTATTTTTTCGTTGCTTTGAAGATAGATGGTTTGAAACTTACTTTTAGGAAAAACTGCATTCAAGGGTTTTGGTAATTGGGCACCTATAAATAAAGCCTTTATCTTTTGGACTATACTTAATTTATCTGGAGATTTAGTTTTTTCAGCTTGACTGTCCGCGAAGTGAGTGAATTTGTAAGAATGAATAAAAGCTAAAATATTTATACCAGAAAAGAGTATGAACATAAGCCAGCCGAGTCTCTTTATGTTTTTATGTATTGCCATAGAGAGTAGTTAAATAGATTGGGGATACATCAAACGTTGTAATTTACTGTTCCCAAACCATTTTTCGTTTGAATTTCTGCTTCTTTTTTTTCTTTTTGGGGCCATGTCCTTGAGGGGATTCATTACCAAAACCTCCTGCTGTAGGATCTTGGCGGTCAGTTTTTTTATCCCATAAATAATGCATTCTTGGGATGTGTAAATGCCTTCCTATAAACACGCCCGTAGTTTGGTCAGAATGTTGATGCTCCATGCGAACCCTACATCCTCTTTGCGGACAACGCGGTGCCCAACAACTCGAAAAAGTCGTAGAAAGAAAAAGTAAAAACAATATCCCTAAGATTCTATTCATAGTATCAAAACGGAACCAATAAGTTAGTGCCAAGAGTCGGGCTTAAAACTATTCCTTTTTCACCTGGCATATGTACTCTTTTTTTGCTAAACATACCAACATCTGGTTTTTGGGCTAATGCAAGAGTTTCCTCTCCGTATTCATTATTTGCTTTATAAAAGCCCATTCCTATACCTCCATAAACATCAATAAAAAAGTGCTTAGCCAATATAATATGCTTCCCAAACTTTACCCGTATATCTGTGCGTTTTTCGCGGTAATCAATAGAAACAGGTGGGGCCTCAGGATCATCATTTCTTAAATTGAGAAACCTATTGTATGTTGTACCTACATACTCTAGAGCGTAATATCTACCAAAGGGCTTTTTGTCCAATAAATAAAAAGGATACCAATCCGAGAAGTACGTCCGAACCTCAGCATGGATCATACGTGTAGTATTATTGGGATAGTTTTTTTTTGCATTCTTAAGGATCGAACTCTTTCCTTTACCTCTTCCATAGTCAAATACAAAACTGAACTTACCCACAGGAGGTGCCACTTCTATTCCGTATTGAAGATAGTTGTCAAATCGAAACAAAGGCAATGGATTAAGTCTCAATACCACCAGAGGTTGATGGCTAAATCCTACGTTTCGAGAGAGGCTTTTTGATTCATTATTTTCAATAACAGCATTTTGGGCTTGACTTGGTATAGAGAAGCACAAGAGTAAGCATATGAAAATTGTAAATTTCAATATTTTTTATTTTGAGGGATTGTAGGCATGATAATACTTCATAGCCTTTTCCATTAGTTTGTCTAGCTCTGCAATCCTATCATCATCTGCAGGGTGAGTGGAAAGCATTTTGGGTGGTTTTTGGCTATTTTTACCCGCCTCAGACATCCTTCTCCAAAACTCAGTTGCCTCTCTAGGATTATACCCAGCCATAGCCATAAAAATCAGGCCTATTTTGTCAGCTTCTGTCTCTTGTTTTCTACTATTCGGTAAACACCTCCTACGTTTGCTCCTACGCCTAGGACTTGACCAGCCAAATCCATCACCTGCTGATTACCCGTAGCTACACCTGCTGCTACAGCTCCTACAGATGTTATACCTTGTGCCATCATGGCTCTAGACATACGCTCACGACCGTGCTCTGCTATGGCATGAGCTATTTCATGTCCCATGACAACGGCTATGCCGTCATCTGTTTTACAGACAGGTAATATCCCTGTATAAAAACACACTTTACCTCCAGGCATGCACCAAGCGTTAAGCTCATTGCTTGCCACCGTTTTAAACTCCCAAGCGTATCCATTTAAATATTCTGGATGATGGTGTTGTTGGAGGTATGTCTCAGCTGCTTGTTTGATTCGTTCTCCTACACGTGCAACCATTTGAGCTTGTGCATTATTAGCAGGAAGCACTTTAGCCGAGTCCATAAATGTCTTATACTGAGAAAAACTCATTTGCTGCATACTACTACTCGAAACAAGACCTACCATTTGCCTCCTACCCGTTAGAGGCACTTTTTGACAAGCATAAAAAAGGGTACAAATGAAAATAGAAACAGCTAAGAAGCTTGTAATACGCATAGGAAATGTAAAATTTAAAATCTAAACGCTAAAATAATTGATATGTTTAGTAATGAAGCCTAATTTTGTAAAAAAGATAGATTTAGATGTCAGATAATAGAGGTTGGATGACAGATTTTAGTCGGTAGAATGATGAATGTTAGTCGCTAGTCGTTAGGTTTATGGATGTAAGATGATGGATGTCAGATAATAGATGTTGGATAAAATGTAACATTGTAAGAAGTCGAGATGTTGGTCGTTAGAATGATAGATGTCAGATAATAGATGTTGGATGACAGATTTTAGTCGATAGAATGATAGATGTCAGATTAAATGTCACATCGAGCGGAGTCGAGATGGTAGTCGCTAGTCGTTAGGTTTATGGATGTCAGATGATAGATTTTAGTCGATAGAATGATAGATGTCAGATTAAATGTCACATCGAGCACAACAAGCACAAACGAAGGTTTGTGTGAAGTTGCGACCGAAGGTATCGAGATGGTAGTCGCTAGGTGTTGAGATGATAGATGTCAGATGATAGAGGTTGGATGACAGATTTTAGTCGGTAGAATGATGAATGTCGGTAGAATGATGACAAATGTTGGATAAAATGTCACATCGAGCGAGGTCGAGATGTTAGTCCCTAGGTGTGGTTGCTTAAAATAGGTTGTCAGATTTGTCAAAAAAATCATATCCGACATCTAGCATTTAATATCTGTCATAAATAAAAGAATCTATTTCTAAATATTGTAGCAAATAAAATAGCTTAAAGCATATTGCCGATAGCCTAAAGCAAAAATAAATATCATGAAAATACTTTGTATCGGAAGGAATTACGTAGACCATATTAAGGAATTGAACAATGATGTTCCTGATGAACCGGTTATCTTTTCAAAACCAGAAACGGCAATTCTAAAAAACAACGAAGCCTTTTATTATCCTGATTTTTCGAAAGACATTCATTATGAAGTAGAAATTTTGGTTAAAATTTCGAAAATGGGAAAAAATATCGAAGAAAAGTTTGCTCATAAATACTATGAAGAAATAGGTCTGGGTATTGATTTTACGGCTCGGGATATCCAAACTAAGCTAAAATCCAAAGGATTACCTTGGGATTTGGCAAAAGGATTTGACGGCTCAGCTATAGTTTCGTCATTTGTACCGAAAGGAGCTTATGATGTGAGAAATTTGGACTTTAGCTTAGATCTAAACGATGAAAGGAAGCAATCAGGCAACACCCAGTTTATGATTCATTCTATTGATTCGATCATCGCATTTGTTTCTCAATATTTTACTCTTAAGGTGGGAGACATACTTTTTACCGGTACTCCGGCAGGGGTAGGGGGTATTCAAATAGGCGATATTTTAATAGGGAAAATAGCCCAAACGGAAATGTTTCGTATACAGATTAAATAATTTTTCAAGCTCTAAAACCTAAATGTATATTCGTGTTTAAATTCTTTAATTTCGCTTTTATTTTATTTTTTTCTACTATTACGAATATTTTTTCACAGATCAATCCACCACAAGGATATTTTATTATGCCCATAAATCCAGGAGAGCCTGTATCTCTATCTGGGGCATATGGCGATATTCGTACGAATCATTTTCATGCAGGACTGGATGTTCGGACAGGGGGGAAAGAAGGAGTCCCCGTTTATTCAGCGGCAGATGGGTACGTGTCTCGTATTAAGGTTCAAAACGGAGGCTACGGAAATGCCTTATACATTACCCATCCCAATGGCTTCACTACCTTGTACGCTCATTTATTGACGATGGTGGATACGGTTCAAAAATATTTGGTAGCTCAACAATATGCTCAAAAAACTTGGGAAATAGATATTCAATTGCCTCCTAATCTATTCGCTTTTAAGCAAGGAGAACAAGTTGCTTTCTCTGGAAATACAGGAGGCTCAGGCGGACCGCATTTGCATTTTGAGATACGGGATAAAGATGAAAACACATGGGATCCTTCTCAGTTTGGATTCTATGAACTTACAGACTATGCTGATCCAGTTATCGAGATGATCAGTCTTAAAACCATGTCATCTGATGCTCGAGTAAATGGACGTTTTGGGATTTTTAATTTTCCTGTTTTGAAAAAGAGTATTGGTGAATATACGATCAATCAAAAAATTACTGCTAGAGGTAAAATAGCTGTAGAAGTATTGGCGTATGACAAAACATCCAATAGCCCTTTTAGACAAGGGGTAAATGAGATAGACCTTCGAGTAAACGCACAACCTATCTATAGTTTCAAATTAGATAAAATGGCTTTTCATAATAAGCTGGATATGAATTGCCACGTAAATTACGACAAAATGAATTCTCGTTCTCAGAAAATCCATCGCTGCTATGTAACTTCAGGCAATACTCTTGATAGCTACAAAACCAATGCCTCAAAAGGCGTTTTTGATATAGTAAATGGTAAAAATGAAGTCTATTTGTA
>JBOFGX010000032.1:0-7439 GCA_051649345.1 Leadbetterella sp.
GCCATAAATACTTTCAAATGTACTCCTGCTCACGGCATCATATATTCTTATCTCACGTACAGGGTGCTTGCTATTGATTGTACCTGTCGTACCACTACTCTCAAAAATTAGTTGAGGTTCAAATAAACCCGTTCTTACATCATTTGTTTTAAAAAACTGTATCGGGAGAAAGGGTATTTGCTGTATTCTCGAGATATTTCTAACATTTCGAGCACCAAGATCAACAAATCGACGATATATTTCGTTATTTTCGTACTGGAACTTAAAAAGTTCAAGCGATATGTTCTCAAAAGATCGTTGAGTGCCATCTAAGGAAAGTACGGAAGTATATAGTTGTTCTCTGATACTCAAAATCGTTTGAAAAATAAACTGACACAAAAATAATTATCATATTAGAATGAATATTCGGTTATTGGCTCTTATATTTTTTACTTTCTGCACATTTGGGCCTATATCCTGTGTCAAAGAGCCTGATTTTGAACTTACCCCAAAAATATCTTTCAATAAAATAGAAAGATTTATACGATTGGACCAATTTACTGCAGCCAAAAAGGACAGTATAATGGTCTCTATTAATTTTGAAGATGGAGACGGAGACTTGGGTATAGATCCTGAAGAGCTTCTACCTGAAGAGGGGAATTCGAAAGACCCAAAGAAAAAATTCCGTGCTGACGATTATAATTTTATTATTCAACTTTTTAGAAGAATCAATGGAAAATCCCAAGAGATTACGGACAGAGGCACATATTCAGGTTTTTTTCCAAAACTCAAGGTTGATAATAAATCAGAACCTTTAGAAGGTGTTATTCGAAAAAAAATAGAAATTCCTAGTTCATTTTGGCCCATCAAAAGAGATTCCATTTTGTTTAGGATTACCATAAAAGATAGAGCAGGAAACAGAAGCAACTCCGTTGATACGGATCCTGTGGTAATCAATACTATTTAGTCTTCAATTCAAATTTCAAATCAATAAAATTCTTCTTTTTATGAAACAAATCGTGATTGCATTTTTCACATTAATCGTAAGTTCCTCAGCTCTATTTGCTCAAAGCGAAGTAAAAAGTCCTGCGGAATCGTCCGAATCATCCTTAATGAAAATCTCATATGGTGCCCCTTCTAAAAAAGGGCGTGAAATCTTTGGTGGCTTGGTACCATTTGGAAAAGTTTGGCGGACAGGTGCTAATGCTGCAACTGAGATTACGTTCAAATCTGACGTAAAAGTGGGTGGTATATCCGTAAAAGCAGGTACGTATTCTATTTTTAGTATTCCAGGAGAGTCTGAATGGACCATAATTATAAATTCAGAACTTAAGCAATGGGGGGCATACAAATATGATAAAATTAAAAGTAATAACGTAGCTGAAGTAAAAGTGGCTGTAAAAAAACAGGATTCTTCTCAAGAAAAAATGAGTATTACGGCTTCAGAAACTGGTTTTTCAATTGCATGGGATATGGTTTCTGTAAATGTACCTGTAAGTAAATAGTCAAAGTTTGATTTTCTGCACCTTCCTATATGAAGCGTATTTGCAACGTATTTGGATTGGTTCTTTAAGTAGTTACCTATATTATTTTAAGAAAAAAGGGATTTCGATTTTGAAACTCCCTTTTTTTGTTTAATTTCATCATACAAGAACAACATCAAATGATTGTATCTACAATTACTAACTTAACCTTATGAAGTTTCTCACCCATTTTACTCCTACATTGATACTCATTGGTCTGGTTTATTTTTTAAGTAGACCATTTGGTAGTTTACCTGCATTGGGCAATTTTTTTAGCCCGTTTGATGGGTTCATGCAAAACTCAGGATCTTCTTTGGTTGCAAAATCTTGGGAAAGTCAAACTATAGATGGAATAGAAAACGAAGTAGAGGTTCGAATTGATAGTAATCAAGTATCTCATGTTTTTGCTAAAAATGAAGAGGACTTATACTTTTGTCAGGGGTACATCTCTGCTCGTGATAGACTATGGCAAATGGATTTTTACACGCGGGCAGCAGCAGGAAGACTAAGTGAACTATTTGGAGAAAAAGCTCTTGAATATGATAAATACAATAGGAAGATTGGTCTTTCTATTACGGCCAAAAATCTTGCTAAAATACTTGAAAAAGACCCTCAAACTTCTAAAATCACACATGCATACTCGAAAGGTGTAAACGCATATATAGCATCCATTTCCTATAAGAACCTCCCAATTGAATATAAGATTCTTGGGTATGCTCCAGAACCCTGGTCATTAGAGAAAAGTTTACTAATTTTAATGAACATGCGTAACAATCTTAGTGGTGGATCTGAAGATTTCCAGCTGAGCAAAGTGGTGGAGAAATATGGCTTGGATGTAGCTAATGAGCTATTTCCAAACTATCCCGCTCATGAGTCTCCCATTATACCAAGTGGTTCCGTTTTTACGACTAAGGGTAAAATGCCTCCAAGTCCAGATGTGGTTACAAGTTCGTTTAATGGAAATTTGCAAACAATACAAATCCCTTCAATAAATCCAAATACAGGTAGTAACAATTGGGCAATATCCGGATCTAAATCAGCTACAGGGATGCCTATTCTGGCAAATGATCCACACCAACCTGTCACGTTGCCTTCCATGTGGTATCAGATGCAGTTATTCTGTCCGGGCATGAATGTATGCGGAGTGAGTATACCGGGTTGTCCAGGGATAATCATAGGATTCAATAAAGACGTGGCTTGGGGGGTAACCAATACAGGTGGTGATATGATGGATTTTTATAAAATCAAATTTAAAGACGCCAAAAAATCAGCATACCTTTATAATAATCAATGGAAGTCCGTATCAAGAAGAATAGAAAAAATTCAATTAAAGTCAGGAAAAATTGTTTTAGATACCATTCTTAGTACACATCACGGTCCTATTATTTACACTGAAGACTATAAAGAAAAATTCAAGAAGAATGTACCCGCAGGGCATGCCATGCGGTGGGTTGGAAACGAAACCCAAGGCTCTGAAATACTCGCGTTCTACAAGCTTAACAGAGCTAAGAATTATGATGATTACCGAGAGGCTATTCGCCATTTTACCTCACCTGCACAAAATTTTGTATTTGCTAGTAACCAAAACGACGTAGCAATCACATCGAATGGCCGTTTTCCAGTAAAATGGAAAAATCAGGGTAAATACATTTTGGATGGCAGTTTACCCCAGCATGAATGGCAAGGGTGGATAGATCCTGAAGATAATCCGCATATAAAAAATCCAAGCCGTGGCTTTGTAAGCTCTGCCAACCAGTTTCCTACAGACCCATCCTATCCTTATTATTTGGGGTGGCGATTTGCCGAAGGCTCTAGAGGACAAAGAATAAACTCCATTCTGGAGAAGATAAAAACGGCGAACGTAGATAGTATGATGAAGCTACAAAATGATAACTTCTGTATTGTGGCTCAAAGAATGTTACCATCACTTTTACCGTATATAATTCAAAATAAGAATAATCAGCAAGCATTAGCATCTATAAAAAAATGGGATTATATGTATACCCAAGAATCAGTTGCTGCTAGTGTTTTTGAACTATGGATGCAGATGCTTTCTAAGGAAGTATGGAGAGATGAGTTTCCTTTAGAAGAAAACTTTTATTTGCCTATAGAAAATACGCTTTTTCAAATTATACAAAAAGATCCTCAATCCAAGTGGTTTGATAACATCAAAACAACAAATAAAAAAGAAATACTGGCCGATGTTTTGAATGCTAGTTTTACAAAAACAATTGATAGTCTTATTAGAAAAGCTGGACCATATAATGCTAAATCGTGGTCATTAAGCGAAACTAAGGCTGCTGAAATCAACCATCTTATCTCTGTGTTTAAAGATTTCAGCCGAAAAAATATACCAACAAGTGGTGAATATCGAATGGTAAATGCGGTAATGAAATCACATGGTCCATCTTGGAAAATGGTTATTGAACTAAACAAAGACTGGCCTAAGGCGTTTGGAATTTATCCCGGCGGACAATCAGGAGACCCTTCTAGTAAGTATTATGACAATATGATTGACGACTGGGCCTCTGGCAAGCTATTACCTATTGAATTTCTTAAAAATTCGAAAGATGGCATAAGCTCTGGATCAAGTACTTTTTCATTTCATCCTAAACATTAAGCATTGTGATATTGTATTTTGTTATGTTGATTCTATGTGGCCTTTCTTCTTACTTTTGGGGATGGTGGACATCTGTACCTATTCTATTTTTACTTTCGGCTTGGAAATTAAAAACTCCAACACAAGGTGCAAAACTAGGTGGGGCTACGCTGGTTAGTCTTTGGGTAATCGTGACTTCTGTTCTTCTTTTTACGTCGGAGGGGAACTTCATGGCAAAAATTGGAAGCATACTTACTTCTAGTATTCCCTTCTTGGAAAATGTGAACAAAACTGGTATTGTTTTTAAGGTGCTAATTATAATTTCTGGATTGGTAGGATCATTATCAGGATTATCAGGAGTTTTGTTTCGATTGTATTTCAAAAAGAAAGTATAGGTTACTATCCCCTTCTATTCCACTTCTGAGGTAGTCGATTTTCTTGCCATAGCCAAAAAATGACCGTATATTTGCATGAAACAAAATTAAAACCCAAAATTTCGAATGAAAAAAATACTTACCCTAATCCTAGGACTAGCCGTTTTTGCATGTTCAGAAAAAAGTACTACAAGTAATTCTACGCCTTCAAAGCAACCAGCTGGTCGGATTGTTTATGTAAATACAGATACCCTTTTGAATAATTATGATTACTACAAAGACGTAGTAAAAGAATTTGAAAGTAAGCGTTTCGCTCTAGAAAATGATCTAGCAAAGCGTTCGCAATCTTTTCAAAATGAAGTCGCCCTTTTTCAAAGAAGAATACAAAATGGTGGCATTACTGAAGCTGAAGCAAAGGCCACCCAAGGTGCACTACAAAAGAAAGAGCAAGATATTATGATATTACGCGATAATGCTGCTGGTAATCTACAAGCAGAACAAGCAAAAAAAACAGATGAATTGCTTAATAATATACAAACCTATCTCAAAAAGTATAATTCTGGTGATAAATATGATATGGTTATTGGTTATTCCAAAGGCGGGGGAGTATTATATGCCAAAGAGGATTTAGATATTACTGATGTTATTCTGAAAGGCTTAAACGAAGAATATAAGTCCTCGGGTAAAAAATCGTCAAGTGCAGATACTACTAAGAAAAAATAAGAAATTCTAAGTAAATAACTACCACAAAATCCCATTCTTTTTAAGTGTGGGATTTTTTATTTGAGTGTATTAAGAATTATAATTTGATCCTCGTATTTCATTTCACACACTTATAAATGTTAGGAGAATCCAAAACGTGTAATAATGCGTTCAAAGATGTTCTCTTCACTTCACTAAATTCCTTTAAATATTGGACAAAAATATCTGGTTTAAAAACGTATAAACGCTCCATTGATTTAAGGAAATATAAACAAAATTTGAATACTTGAATAATTCAAACAAATATTCTTGGCATGATTTTTGATAATATCTTAAAATAATTCATATTCCCTACCATATTAAATTTTAAGCTATTAAGAGTTGCACCTTAGATAGTTAGCATTAATTTTGTTTCTTATCGCGTGCAGCATCTTTAAATCACAATTATTATGAAGAAACCACTCTATTTATTACTATTTTTCTATTTTATTTCTCTTCCCTCAACATTTAGTCAAGTAAATCTCAGAAATGGCTTAGTTGCTTGCTACCCTTTCAACGGTAATGCCAGTAATCAATCTAATAGTAGGAATAACGGAACAGTAAACGGAGCCACTCTTACAACAGACCGTTTTGGAAAACCAAATAGTGCCTATAATTTCGATGGGAATGACTACATTCAACTAGCTAATCCTGAAGATTTTAAAAATAATACATTTACATATTCTGCTTGGGTAAACATCCCAATATCTCCATCTACTTCGGATGCATATTCTCCTTTTTCGTTTGGTGGACAAACCATGCACTTTATCAATCGACAAACAGAAGGTCTAGTTTGGGGCTTTACGGCTTACAATGATCAAAGCGTAAGCTATGACATTAATCCTTCTTCTTCACAGAAAACAACTCTTGGGACTTGGCACCATTTTGTAATCACTAGATCTGAGACCCAGGCAAAAATCTATGTTGATGGAGAACTACTCGTAACTACAACTACATCTGTTCAAACTACACCATCCTACAATAACATATCCAATACAAGCCTTTTATATTATCCGAGAATTGGTACACGTCAAGATGGATACGCCAATAATATTCAATTCTTCAAAGGATCCATTGACGATATGCACTTCTATAATCGTGCAATTAATGCCGCTGAAGTTAAAGCCCTTTATGAGGGTGATCCACAGCAAAATATTACGATTTCGCTTAATAAATCCGTTGTTTGTGGAGGAGATTCTATTAACTTCGTAGTAAACGGCGTCACTACTGCTTCTAAATATCTATGGAAGATTGACAGCATGGTTCAAGTATCAAACAGCAGTATTTTTACGTACATACCCACCAAAAGAACAGGTGACTATTCTGTCAATGTAAGTGTAGAGATAAGCACTGAAAATGGTTGCTTTCCTCAAAAAAGTCTTGTACTTGATACCGTATGTACAATTAAAGACTGCACTCCACCGCCGCCGCCATTGAGCGTAAATCTCAAAAATGGTCTGGTTGCTTGCTACCCTTTCAACGGTAATGCTACTAGTCAATCTAGTAGCCGAAATAATGGAACTGTTAATGGAGCAACTCTTACAACAGACCGTTTTGGAAAACCCAATAGTGCCTACAATTTTGATGGAAATGACTACATTCAATTAGCAAATCCTGATGATTTTAAAAACAATACATCTACGTATTCTGCTTGGGTCTATATGCCAATTGCTCCGTCTTCAAATAGCCATCTTGATGCTTTTACTGTGTTATCAATTGGAAACGGCCAAGTGTTGAGTTTTATAAACAGACCTACGGAGGGTCTAGTATGGGGTTTTACAACATATAATGATCAAAATGTAAGTTATGATATCAATCCATCATCAACTAAAAAAACAGAACTTAATGCTTGGCATCATTTCGTAGCTATTAGATCAGAAACACAGGCTAAGATTTATGTTGATGGAGAGCTACTTTTAACAGCAACCACACCTGTACCAACAACGCCAGCGTTTGTCCCAAGTCATAGTACTACTGTCACATATCAAGCTACTATTGGTACTCGTCCTGATGCTACTAATATTCAGTTTTTCAAAGGAATCATTGATGATATTCATATTTATAACCGTCCCATTAATGCCGCGGAAGTTAAAGCCCTTTATGAAGGCAGCCCGAATCAAAATATTTTCATTACATATAATAAATCAAGTATTTGCGGAGGCGATTCTATAAGTTTCTTCGCAAACGGTGGCACCCCTACTTCAAGATACCAATGGAAAGTAG
>JBOFGX010000033.1:0-4537 GCA_051649345.1 Leadbetterella sp.
ACTCGTAAAAGCCTACGACTACCTAGCAGGGATGGTGTATCAAGAAACGACTACAGGAAAAGAACTAGACTTTGTGGCCAGCCCAGAAGGCAGAGCTTTACTTACCAAAAAAGTATTGAATCTACCGGCGGATCCTACGAGTGGCAACAAGTTTAAATATGAATATTCTCTCAAAGACCACCTCGGCAACCTACGTGTATCCTGTAGATGCAACGAACCCAAGCGAGATGCTCAAGGCGTAATCATCCCAGCTGGGCAACCCGGAGCAGGCGTAGACTTGGTAGGTGTGGTACAGGAGCAACATTACGACGCTTGGGGTTTGGCTTTTGGCTCTGATGCTGTCACCCCGAGCGTAGTCGAGGGGAATAAAGACAGATTCCAATACAACGGCAAAGAGCTTCTCACAGACCTAGATCTCGGTTGGAACGATTATGGTGCTCGCATGTACGATGCTACAATAGGTAGATGGAGTGCGGTGGATCCGTTGGCGGAAGTCTCAAGAAGGTGGAGTCCATATGCCTATTGTTACAATAACCCATTGATTTTTGTAGATCCCGATGGGATGATGGCTCAAACAATTTATGATTTCGATGGCAATGCTCATGAAATTAATGATGATGATGTAGAAAATATATATAAATCGGAAGATAACAACAGAAATAGTTCAAAAGATGTCCAACAAAGTAATAATTCTGGAGTAGATCCTGTTAATAACAATAACAAGAAAAATATCAGTACGTCTTCTTATGGAGAAACTGCAGGGTTGTATCCAATAAAAACAGAAAAAGATGCAAAAGGGAATGTCATTAAACCCAAAAATAAGGACTTATTTAACCCCAAAACATGGGATCCACATTTATTAAATCAATTATTAAAAGCCCGAGCTGCAATAACTTTATTATCAGAAAGAGGTGCTAAACTTCACAATGATAGCCCTGACCTAAATGATCCCACGGAAAAACTTTTAGCAGCATACCATTTAAAAAATAATTTTCCCGTTGTTGATCCTGAAATTAAAGATGATCCCGAAGTGATGTTTTTTTATTTATCCCCTAATAAAAACATAAAAACACCCTCAATATCACCGAAATATTGGGATCAAAAAACTGTAAAAGCCTATGGGCCTTTTTATTCAATTGGTGGTGGTGATGCTGGTACTGGCCCAATCTATATTATTTTTTATAAACCTATTAAAAAGAATTAATGTAATGAAACCTATATTTATCTGTATTATACTAATATTAGGAAAATCGGTGTATTGTCAGGATTACAATACATCAATTAAAAGAATTGATAACGATTTTACAACTTATTTTGACAAAGAAAGCCCAAAGGAAATCAATCCTAAGGAGGTTAGTGAGAGGTTCAAATCAATTGTCAAAAACAGTACTTCAATAGATGAGAGAAAAATATTTTTTTCTTTCAAAATTAACGTCAATACTAAAATCGATATATATGCATTAAATGTAAAAACTAGATCTCAAAATTATTGCTATCTAATTGCATACGATAAGTCAACTAAAAATGTAAGTTTTGACACTATACGTATTAATATGAAGTGGGCTAGTAATAGTGAAAGCGGATTTAAAGATAAGCTGCTAAAATTTCCTTTGTTAGAAATATATCAAGAAAATGGAAAATACATGCTTACGATTAGAGAAAGAGTTCATAATGGAAATACCTATAATGCATTAATTAAAAAAATATTTAGTTTAAAAGTAGATTTAAGTTTTGATTTGAAACTATGTTTTGAAGAAAAATCAATAACTTTTGATGGTCAAGTCATAAATAGAGTTATAAAAAACAATGCAATATTCATTTATAAAGATGATGTGAACAGTATGTGTGAACTTTTAGGAAAAATTGAAGTAGATATTGAAAATAAAAAAATAGTAAAAAAAGAATGTAACAATAGTGAATATTGTGAAATTCTCTACACCTGTAGTGGTGAAGATGATGAACTTTTTTTAAAATACGGTTATAAATCATTGTACTGATAAAATTGAAATTGCTAACGAAAAAGTGAAGGGAAAATATAAGGTTTAATGTCCCATAATACAGCAAAGCGAAAACGTGGATCAAAATGAAATATTGAGCTTGTTATTATTTCGGTCTGGATACCGAGTAACACCTCTTCATAGTCTGGAGACTAAGAAGAGCGAGGATTAATACCTAAAAAGGATGAAAAAAATATTAACAATTAGTTTTTTATTTAGTATTTCAGTGTGTACTCTTTATTCACAGAATAAAATAGTTAAAGGAAGAGTAATTACTGAGGATTTGGATACTGCACCATATACTCTAATTAAAATTAATGACTCTGTTGAAATTGGCAAAACAGATCTAAGTGGTTTTTTCCAAATAGAGATACCTGTTTCTCAGAAAAAAATGGAATTTGGTTTTGTTGGATTTGAGCTAGCAAATATAGAAGTTACAGATAATTGTACTGAAGTTGAGGTTGTAATGATATATAGTTCCACTTATGACTTTATGACTCTCAAAAAGGTGGATAGGCTACGAAGGAAAAGGTATAAGAAGTTACCTGAATTACATAAAAAAGCATTTGAGAAAGGTATATTTAAAACAGATAAAGCATGCTATAAACAACAGTTTATACCTTTTTATAAGAAAAAGTAACTCTGGAATTGCTAACGAAAAGTGGAGGAAAAATATAAGAACCTAAGACCCCATGATACGACAAAGCGAGAACACAGATCAAAACGAGGTACTCTCGGTGAGCAATTACTCGCCTTTTGGTATGGAGTTGGGCGGCTCCCATCAGAATCTCTCTCAGCAGTATGCCTACAAGTACAATGGCAAGGAGGTAGATGGCTTCTCGAGCTATATAGATTATGGAGCAAGATGGTTTGACCAGAATCGGGCGGTGTGGACAAGTTTAGATCCAATGAGTGAAAAGTATTATGGATGGAATCCCTACAACTATACATTTAACAATCCTATAAAGTTTATTGATCCTGATGGGATGGATGTATATTATATGACATCGGACGGCAGGACAGTTCTTGCAAAAAAAGAAAATAAGCCAGATATCTTGTACGCATCAGATGGTAAAGGGCATATCAAAGACACCAATAAGGATAAAAAAATAGATTCCAATGATGGAGTAACAGTAAAAACCCAAGGATTAATCAAACAGCTTTCAGGAGTAAGATCGGGAGCACCTTATGAAATGTTTCAAGCTATAGGCGAAGAGAGCAAGCAATTAGAAGATGATTTGCTCAAACTGTTTCATTTTGCAGCAAATAATACAAATACAGAATTTAACGTAGCATATTTCAAGAAGAATGGCAAAAATTACATTTCTCTACAAACCTTTGGAACACCATATGGAGATAATTCATTTTCCCCTGGATCTGAAGCTTTAAGTATATCTGAGGCTGACATTAAAAAGAAGTATCATAATCACCCATCTGGTACGATTTATACAAAAGATTATACTGAAAGAGAATCAATGGGGCAACTTAAAGGGGACTATAGAACGGGAGATTATTTAAATGCATATAAACGTAAAAAATACTATCCTAGCTATGTTTTTTTTCCAGCCACGACCAATTTATATAATGTCACCAAATATGGAATTGACTTTATTCAAAAAATCAATAATGATTATAAACGTCTGAAGAAATGAAAACTATACTATTGCCAATTTTGATTCTTTTTATTTTATCATGCGGCAGAAAAAATGAAACAGGTTTACGAGAGGATTTATACCAAGCCTTGCTAGATTATCAAAAGAATAATCCTATACCACCTATACCTCCTAAACCCGACCAAAAATCCAAAATACCTCCACGGCATCATCCAGATTACGAAAAATATATATACGAGGTTTTGTTTCTAAAAGATAAAAGTGATACCCTTGTACAAATATCGTTGGCTGTGAAAGCATTTTATCAATACAAACACAATGATCCATTTATGTATGGTGTTTATATGGATAAGCAACTTAAACGTACATACATTTTGGATAAAGAAAATTTAAGTAAAGAAATAGTAAAAAAGTATTTAAAAAATGGGCTGAAGAATTTTGACTATGTAGTTGATTATATAAACGATACTATGTACATAAAGTATGTATATAGTATAAAAAATGGGAAGCTTAGATTTAAAGAAAAGCTACGTGGTAATATTGGAAAGTAAAGCTGGTATAAAAATTGGAATTACTACCTTTTAGTGGAGGAAAAATGTAAGGCCGCATGATACGGCAAAGCGAGAACCAAGATCAAAATGAAGTATTGAGCATAAGTCAGTACTCGCCGTTTGGTATGGAGCTGGGCGGCTCTCACCAGAATCTCTCTCAGCAGTATGCCTACAAGTACAATGGCAAGGAGGTAGACGGCTTTTCGTCTTACATAGACTATGGAGCAAGATGGTTTGATCAGAATAGAGGAACCTGGTCGAGTTTAGATCCTCTAAGTGAAAGTACTGTTAACCTTGGTGTATATAACTATGCCTTAAATAATCCAATTTCCTATATAGATCCCGATGGAATGAAGGCCGTATGGAGAAATGGAGG
>JBOFGX010000034.1:0-3061 GCA_051649345.1 Leadbetterella sp.
TACTCCAAATATCTTCTGACCTCTTTGTTTATAAAAGATTGAACGCTTTCCCACGTTTGATTTTTGAGGCTTATGGGATCCTCGCTTTCATCGGCATCTGCAAAGTAAGTCAATGCCTGTGGTACAGATATGAGAAGATTTTGAGTTGCGTACTTTTCCTTATGAAAGGCTATAAAATCGCCTACAGGATAATGTTTCAATAGTTCTGCCACGTCCCAAAAATCCTTTTTTTTGCCTCTACCAAGTATGGCCTGTACTTTCATAGCGATAATGTCTTCGGTAGAGAACATTCGTATACCGTTTAAACTGCGTTCAGGACGTATCATTGTATGAGGATGTCTTACAATATCAATCTTTACATCATTTATGAAACAAAAAATACCGAATCGAGGGTTTGTTGTTCTACTATCAAATGAGTTTCCAAATACCTGACTAAGTATATTGATAATGTCAGAATTTTCAAAATTCTTATTTGTGAACAAATCCAAATCAACAGATTTTCTATGTCCATAAAGCAATGATAAAGCAGTGCCACCAACCAAAGAAAAGTCCTGTAATTCGGGAACCTCCATCAATTTTTTTAATATGGAAAAAGTGTGGGGTTCAACTGTCTGAGTTTGTAACATCTGAAGGCTTCAAGGGGTTTGTCAATAACAGCACTAGCTAAATAGATTGTACTAATGGGCAAAAACTTAGCATTTAATAGAGCGGTTGTTATTTTTTCATCTCCATAGTAACGTCGACAGTTACGAATATCGTCTACATCGCCACGTTCAAAAACTCGCTCAATAACAAAGTTTGCCTTGGCGTCGTAATCGATATTCTCAAAAACGACGTCCCAAAATATCCGTTTATTAAAAACTGGCTTGGCTTTGAGTTCCATATAGCAAATATAGGATTTATTTGAATACGTTTCCTGTATGTTGAAACTTCGTAGTTCGCATTCATATGAGTAAGGCTTTTGGAGTTTTGAACATTATCCTTTATCAAATTCATCGTATCCTAGCCTAATAGTATCTGTACGCGTTGAAAATACCTATTTCACAGTATTTCCAAGGCAAAATACATACCCTAATTTTGAGATCAAATCAAAACAAATGAAGAAAGTTCTTAGCTATTCTTTGGGATGGGATACCAACGCTAAGGTAGGGTATATAACGCTTAATCTCGAAGGACAAAAAACGCATGCCTTTGGTAAGTTGGGTATAGATGAGTTTCGGATAGTATCCGATATACTTAGGCAAGACAGTGTTTATTTAGATCATCAGCAATGGATTATCAGCGGCAATGATCTTAGTCATAAAGCTAAGGTCTAAATAGAGAGGTGAATACCTACTAGACAGTAGAAATACGATATAAAAATCCCAGATTTACAGTATTGTAGAACTAGTTTAAGAATCTGAACTTTGTAAAGCTGGAATATCCCGAAAAGCAGCGGTAAAAAAGAGAGTAGGGAAGACATAAAATAACTATAAACGAATGAAAAAAGTGTTCTATTTAAAGCGATTTGCAACAAAGATATTGGCGATCTTTTTGATTTTAGGTAGCCATTCATGTAACCTAAATAAAGATATAATAGATCCCTCCCAAATCATTGAGATACCCATAGTATTCCACATTTTGCATGATGGTACTCAGATTGGGGTTGGTAAAAACATTGTAGCATCAAGAATAAGCCAGCAACTTTCTATACTTAACAGAAATTATGCAAACGCCAAAATTCAGTTTCGATTAGCAACAAAAGATGTTAATGACGTTCAAATGAAAGAACCGGGTATAAATAGAATTAGACTACCCTACTCTCCAGCATATTCAATTTTTGATTACCAAAAAGATCCGAATATAAAACAATTAATTTGGGATCCGAACAATTATTTAAACATAGTACTAGTCGACGTTGTAAGCTATTTTAGTGGTGGTGCTTTTTCTCCATTCCCATCTGCTCCGCCTAGATCAAAACTTACCACCTTCACAAAAGGACCTCAATCTGATGATGCTAATGACTATCCAGACAATAGATGCATTATTATGAATTACAAAACTATTAGGGGCGATATGGACGAATATTTATGGAATGAATTTGATCTACCTCATGAAATAGGACATTACTTTGGTCTTCTCCACATATTTGGATATAAATGCATAGAAGATGCAGATTGGTGCGATGACACCTATAATTATAACCAAAAAGAGAACAACAATGCACAGAATGAAACAAAAGTACTGTGCGATGGTCAGCGAAAATATGCCGACAACATCATGGATTATTTGTCTACAAGGCAAATAAGATCAATGCGATTTACTACTTGTCAGAATGAATATATGCGAAAGTGCATAAGCCTTTGTTTTATTTTGAGGAATTTGAATAAGAGTGAGAAGTAGAAATGTACATCTTGGTATAAAAGGGTTGTAGCTAAAATTACTATGATCTATCATAGATATCATAAGTCAAATACGATAAATCAGTAAAAATAATACTATGAAAAATTTAATTTTTGTATTCCTATTTTTGAACATAAATGTATCTATTTACGCTAATTCGAAAGTAATCTATTTTAAAGAATTGGTAAATAGATATTCCTCCACTAATTTGAATGAAATAATAGTTAAAACGAATTGGGATATAGAATATGAACTAAGCAATGATAAATCAAATGTAACGGAAGTAAGTTATAGTGACATCTTAAAAGCAAATACTACTTCAGGTGAAATAAGCATAAATGATAGTACACTTAATCATTCGAAAATTTTCAGGTCTAACAAAAAAAAGTATAAAGGATTTCAGAATAATCACAAAAATAGGAATAATGATAATTGTGAAACTACTGGAGATCTAAACGATCAATTAATAATTAATCCAATTGTACCGAAAGAAATTAGTGAACGAAATTCTAAAATAATACATGTTGGTGTAACAGTTCTAGTATGTACATGTGTAATGATCTATTTTTTATACTTTAAGGAGTATGAATAAAATCGAAACACTTTTTGCTTCAGATTAAATAGGGACGCATATTGGATTGAATATTGGGTTTTAATAGTATTAAAAGCTGGAGTATCT
>JBOFGX010000035.1:0-14237 GCA_051649345.1 Leadbetterella sp.
ACACAAACATAAGCCCAGAGCTTGCAGAGGAAATTCGTATAACATGAAAAAACAAGCTGATAAAGAGACTATACATGCTTTTTTTTGAAGACCTAAATAGGCTTTTAGAATAAGGTCAACTAAGGATTTATAGAGGAAAGATAGTATAAATTATAGAAAAAGTACTAAATCATAATTATATGTACAATTCAAACTCTTATAAGGGTTTAATGATCATAACTACATCTTTGATTAGTTGAGAAATAGAATAATTAAATTATTTTGGGTTAAATATTAGATTATAGTTTCCTTCAAATCCTACCCCCTCCATCCAAAACCAAGACCCAATCGTTCTGCGGTTTAGGCCCAAAAGGAGGGGAGAATACTACGGCCTTTTTTGGATTTTTAATGAGCATAAATGGTTTTCTTGATTCTTTACCCATGGCATCGTATGTTTTTCCGTCTCGAGGCGAGTACCACCATGCTTTGAAAGTCCCCTTGCCTAACTTGACGACATCTAAATTTGCTTTTGTACCATTGGTAAAATAAGCTACCAAATAGCTATTGTCGCTAGCATGAGCGATTTGTACATGAGCGTCAACGGTATCTACTTTGGATAGAAGGATTTTTTGGTTGGGAACAAGTGTTGGTTTTTGAAAATGGAGTTTTTCAAACAAACGTCTCAAATGAACCATGTCATTTGCTCCTTCATAATCCAAGGCATTGTACCAGTAATTTTTAAAATGCGAAGCCTTGCCAGGACGATCGGGTCGTACCATGTCATAAATCCCAGTAGCTCCGTACGTAAAGCCACAGGCACCTGCCAATACTGACCAGTAAGCTCTCTGACGCAAATGCCAAGCATTAAACTCGCCGTTTTTGTAATCATGGATATTGGGGTGCATTTCGTAGCAAGGTTCAGCGTCAAGCGTGGGTTTGGTGGGTTTGCGTAGGTAATCTTCATAGATTCTGTCGAAGTTTCTGTTACCAAATCGATGACCCGACTGAATCATGTTGAAGTCCAACCAGACCTTGTTGTGATAAAATTCTCCGCTTGAGCTTGCTGGCGGACGGTAAGTGCCTCCCTTGGGATGGTAGGTCATCAATGTTTTTTTGAAATCACCATTCGCCGCTCCATCCGTAATTCCTTTGGCCAATTGATGATAGATGGTGTCCCGAGTTCCCCAGGCATCCCCACCCAAAACCCAGATAATATTGCTGTATTTTTGGTAGCGATTTCCTACAAATTTTCCATAAATATAGGTTCCAGTAGTGTCGGTTTCCATAATTTTAGTACTCATGTCTCTGTCTTTTTCTTTATCGCTAGGTAGAGCTTCAATGTAGGTTCTACACCAAGCAGGCAAAACAGCAATATAAAGACCTAATTCTTCAGCTTTTTTGAAAACATAGTCTACGTTTTTCCAAAAAGGCTCATTGGGTTCAATAATCTTATTGTCTTTGAAGGCCAGTTCATTATAAATGTTTTTACGCTTCATCCCGCCATGAATTAGGCTGCATTGGATTACATTGAATCCCTGATCTTTTCGTTTTTTGAGGTAGGTTATGACTTCATTGGAATCTAAATTACAAAACAAGTTCCAACCCGTATCACCCAGCCAAAAGAAAGGTTTGCCGTCAGAAGTTTCTAGATAATGTCCATCAGAGGAAACTTGTAATGCTTGCATTTTCTGTGAAAATAATGCATTTGCTATGAATAGTAAGAAAAAGAGACCAAGAAGCGTTTTTATTTTAGGATGTAAAATCATCATCAAACTATTTTGGTATTAAAATTACTTATTGTTATTTTTCAATCGAAAGGCCACATATCTACCTTGATGACCATTTTCTTTTCTTTCAGAAACAGCCAAAACAATATACTGTGTTCCATTGATTTCATAGGTAGCGGGAGTGGCATTTCCTACGCCTTTCAAATCATACTCCCATACGATTTTACCCGTTCGAGTTTCAAAGGCTCGAAACATATTGTCTTGGGTGCCCGCAATAAAGGTAAGCCCACTTTTGGTTACGATGGGGCCGCCCTCTGACTTCATTCCTGTAGGTGGGATGCCTCTTTTAGTCAGTTCTTTGTGTTCGCCTAAAACACTTTGCCAAACGATTTCGCCTTTGTTGAGATCAATGCCCGTAAGTGTTCCCCAGGGCGGTTTGATGGCGGGATAGCCTTCTTTGTCTACAAATTTTGTATATCCTTGGTTGGTATAGGGAAGGTTGTAGTCATCTAATTTTAAAGTTGACGATGCTAGGGCTTTTGAAGTGTTTTTTAATGGCTTGGGTTTGAAATTCAACACAAAGGAGACGATCGCATTCTGCTGAGATTCGGATAGGTAAGTAAACGAGGGCATCACACCTTTGCCTTTTTTGACAATATCGGCTACTTGGGTAAACGAATATTTTTTGCCTACACTTTTTAGCTCAGGTACATAATGTCCTCCTTCTTTGGATTCGCCATGACAACCCGCACAGTAGGATTTATAGAGTTTTTTGCCATCATTCGTATTTTTAGAAAGTTCGGTTTTTAGATCAATAAGTTTCAGTAGCCATGGGATTTCGGTGGAATTTACTACAAGTAATTCTGAGTTTGGATCAAATGCCGCTCCGCCCCAACTTGCTCCTCCATTAAAAAAAGGCATAACCACCGTTCCTTGTAAACTTGGTGGGCTGTAAGGATCCGTGATATACTTTTTGAGTTCTTGTTTTACGTATTTGTTTGCCTCGGGTGTGATGTCAGTTATATTCTCTTCACTGAGTTCTTGACGGGCAAATGGAGCCGGTTTTACAGGGATAGGCTGTGTTTTCCAAGCTTTTTCTCCAGCGATGGTGGAGGCAGGAACGGGTTTCTCAATGATATCAAAGAGCGGCTTGCCTGTTTCCCGATCAAAAACGTAGACAAAGCCTGTTTTGGTTACTTGAGCCACGGCATCAATGTTTTTGCCCTCGTGATTGACGCTTATCAAATTGGGTTGACAAGGAAGATCTCTATCCCAAAGGTCATGGTGGGTGATTTGGTAGTGCCAGATTCGTTTTCCAGTATTGGCATCCAAAGCCATGAGGCAGTTTCCGTAGAGATTTTGTCCTTCACGGTTGACACCATAAAAATCGTAAGTAGGAGATGCTAGTGGAATGTACACAATTTCACGTTTGGTATCCAAGCTCATTCCTCCCCAGTTATTAACTCCTCCCAAAAATTTGTAGGCGTCTTTGGGCCAAGTTTCGTAGCCAAATTCCCCTGGGTGTGGAATAGTATGGAAAATCCAAGCGATTTCTCCAGTACGTACGTCAATTGCACGAATATCCCCAGGAGCTGCAGGTAAATATTCAGAAACGAATGAACCGCAGATTAATAAATTTTTAAAGATAATTCCAGGGGTTGTTTGCGAAACAATTTTGTCTGAATTTAGCCCTAAGCCTTTTGCGAAATGGATTTTACCTTTTTCTCCAAATTTTTCGTCCAGTTTTCCTGTTTGGGCATCTACAGAGTAAAGCCAAGTACCAAAAACATAGAACAATCGTTTTTCGGTTCCTTCTTGCCAATGCACCAAGCCTCTAGCAGGACCTTGGCTACCTTTAGGGTCAAATTCTCTCGGTCTAAATATCCATTTTTGAACTCCCGTAACGGGGTCAAGAGCCACCACATCTTTTAGGTCGGTGGTACCATAAAAAACACGGTCAATGATCAGCGGATTGCATTTTATTTTATCTCCATTTTCCGATTTTTCAGAGTGGAAAGTCCATGCTACTTCTAGGTCTTTGACATTACCGATATTGATTTGATCGAGCTCTGAATACTTGTTGCCATCGGCCTTACCTCCATAATATTCCCATTGCGGTAGGTTTTTTGTCGACTTAAAAGAAAAAATAGTCACGAGAAAAAAGTACAAAATTTTTAGTTTCATATCAAGTATGTGGAATGACTTAATTGGGTGTTTTCGTCTTCGAAATCCAGAATATAGAATTGATAATGAATTTTTTATAGGATGGATTGGAGAGGTTTTGATGAAAATGTCCACCTGTAAATCCCACCGATCGTCCTTTATTTTTTCGGTTCAATGCCCAAGCGATCGTTTGTTTTTCTGGAGAATCTAGAGGTAAACTGGATGTTAACAAAGGAGTAATGGCCTCCGTATCAAGATTAAGTTTGTAATAGTATTCATCTTCCAAAGTCCAAGAAGAAACACCTTTGAGAATAGGATGATTGTTTTGCACAATATCCACCGTTTCAATGGCGGTAGTGCCTTGTGTTTTTTTATCCCCATCTACTTTAGAAACACCTTTTTCAAAATATCCCCCCAGCCATTTATTCATGTAGTTTCTACCAGCAGGATGATCTACCCATGTGCTGTAGTGCAGAATCATAAGTCCCATTCCGCGATCGATCTGTTTTTGGAAATCATCTAAGAAAGCTTGGTTTTCGTAGGTATTTTCTTTGTTATTTTGAAGAAAAAGTCCATGCCATTCGTTTGGGAGTCTATCTCCACTGCTATGAACAACTACTGCAGCCACATCGTTCAGGCTGCCAATGGGAGGACGTTCACCGATGTATAGTTTAATTTCGAATTTTGAGTTTTTTATAGAATCCTCTAGGGTTTTCTTTAGGTACGTAAGGTCTTCGATGTATTGATGACATGGGTTTGTTCCACAATGGTCATTGGCTCCAGCGATAAATACCAGTTTAATTGTTTTTTTTGGTTGAGAAAATAGTTCTACAGCAATAAAAAGCCCTAAAAGTAACAATAGGGTTTTTATGATTCTGTACTGAACAAAAGTGCTTTTAGAGTACTTCATGTAAGTTATTCGATTTCTAATAATAAAACCCAATCATTTCCATCTTTTGGTTGTTCGGGTGGATCAAAATAAACGGGTTTCGCTTTTTTTCCACCTTCTATATTAGCTAGAAATGGATTTTTCGTATCATTTTCTGTATCGTTAAATCTCCATTTTCCGTTTTTAGGATTGTACCAAAATGCCTTGAATTTCCCTGTTGGCAATTGGCTCATTTCTACACGTATCAATGAACCCCTTGTAGAATACACCATGGCCCATTTGCCTGAGATATCCTGAGTAGCAATTCTCAAATCAGGAGAAAGTCCCCCGTCTCGTCCTTTGGTACCTGAGCTCAATAAATTCGGGGCAGGAATACGAGATTGAATAGGTTTGGACTCCATCAAGTGTCGTAAATGTTTCAAAGAATTTACTCCGGGAGCATTCAGTACAGGGTCTTCAATTGTACCCAATTTGTCGCTTGAAGTTTTGGCCGACCATATATTTTTGTGCCCGTATGTAAACCCAAATCCCCCACTAAAAACAGACCAGTAGGCTTGTAGACGTTGAATCCAGTCGGGATCTAAGGGCTCGTCATTCGCTTTTTTCGTTTCCGTCCAACGAGTAAAAAGTTCTTCCTCCGCTTCGTACCAAGCTTCCGAATTGAAGGTAGGCTTAGCAGGTGTCATTTGATAATCTGCTGAAGTGAGCGGTACGATAAACTCGGGCAAAGCATGGGATTGTATCATGTTGAAATCTAGCCACTCCGCATTATGAAACTCTTCGGACGAAGATAAAAAAGAAACGGGGTGGATAGAATACAAATGTTTTTTGGGTTTATCGCTTTCGAGAATCCCTTTAATAATGGCTTCCAAGCGAGTTTTGTGCAGTTCGGTCACTGGACTTTGGTTGTTGGGAAACATCGAACTCACAGGCTTGTGGTATTCACCAGCTCCCACCCAAAGGATATTGGGGTGCTTATTGAATCGTTTACCTAGAAACTGCCCAAATTCGAAATTGCTTTTATCAGGATTACTGAAAACACTTCGCGGAGGGGTATTGGGTTTACGAAGTTCATCGTAATCGGCGGCTTCGTTTCCCCACATGACGATAAGGGCCAAATGCAGTCCATAAAACTGGGCTCGTTCAATGATATAATCGATATGCTTCCAGTAGGCTTCGTTAGGTTCAACTTTGGACCAAGGAGCGTTGGGTTCGCTCAAAAACATTTTATCCCCATTATAATTGGGTTTTTTCATGTTTGTTAAGCTCAATTGGATAACCGTAAAGCCTTTTTCTACTCTGTTTTTGAAGTACTTGTCTATTTCAGAAGGAGACAGTGTAGCTAGTTTCCAAGCCGTACAACCCAACCAAAAAAAGCCTGTATTGTCTTGGTGTTCTAGATAGCGTTTGTTTTTTGAAACCCTCAAAACACCGTGCTTTTCCCACGATGGGGCTTGTGGAAAGAGGTTTAAAGAAGTTATTGCAAGTATGAATATTGTTTTTAATGCATTTTTTAGGTTCATGATAGGGGCTATTTACAATAATTCAAAACTTTAGCTATCATCCAATCGGCGACTTTTTCTTCGTCTAAATTACCCTCTTTTCTGCTCCATTGCTCTACAGAATATATGCCTTTGAAGCCACTCTCGTGGTATATTTTCAGGCATTCATCAAAATCATAACTAATGTGATTGTAGTCTGAATCAAAATCAGTTGTTTTGGCTGAAACTTGATAGGTATAGGGTAAAAGCTGCTTGAGGGCATCAATTCTCATAGCCTCTTCATAATTTCCAAAATCAGGTAGTGCATATACGTTTTGACCCAGGCTTTTGATGATTTCGAGGTGAATGGCGGGATTCATTTCGATTCCAAAATGATTTTCGACCATTAAAACAATCTTGTTTTTTATGCAAGCCTCGTTTATTTTTTTATACGATTCGATGATTAAAGGCAATTCCCCTTTACCGGGATTGATTCGTATGGCTTTTGAACCGACCTGCTTGGCAACATCCACCCATTTAAGTGCCAACTCAAGACTGTCTTTACGCATTTTATCGTCCTTTGCTCCAATCTGATATTTTTCGTCCATTTGGATATTTACAAGACGGCTACCCGATTTTTTGATTGTTTTTTTTAATTCTTTAAGATATTCAGGATCCGTATTTTCAAAATGTCGGCTCCAAAATTCAAGGTTTTTAAGTTTAAATCGGGTTTTAAAATATTCTGAGATTTGCAATAAAGTCAGTTCTTTTTCGGGCAAAACTGCTTTGTTGGTTTGTTTAAATCTATTTCTAAAATTAACGGTGGACATGGCAATTCTGTCCATTGGGTTATTTTTAGGGCTTTTAAAAGAAGATAATAGTATAACTAGGCTCAAATCACGAATAAAATCTCTACGAATCATTGAGGTAAGGGGTTTGATAAACGGAGATTAAATGTATACAAAATCCTTAAAAATTGTATACAATTTTTGGTAAAAAATTATTAAATTCTATATTTGTATAAAATAGGAAGCCTTAAAATTAACCCCAATTACGTATGAAAATAAAATGCTTTTTAGTCGTAACTATATTTTTGTCAATCATATTCAAGGCTAATTCTCAAGCAAAGTATAATGTTGTTTTTATAGCCGTAGATGATCTCAAACCACTTTTGGGTTGTTATGGAGAGAGCTATATGCAAACTCCTAACATCGACAAACTAGCAAAAATGGGTACGGTGTTTAGAAGTAATTATTGTCAACAAGCCGTATGTGCCCCTTCTCGAGCGAGCATCATGACGGGTATGCGGCCTGATTATACACGAATCTGGGATTTACAAACACAAATGCGTGACATGAATCCCAATATTATTACGCTACCCCAACATTTCAAAAAGAATGGGTACTTCACTACGGCAATAGGTAAAATTTATGACTATCGAGCAGTGGATAAAGAAGACGATGTGGTTTCTTGGTCAGAATCCTATGCTAGAGTGACAGAAGCTGATTATCCTATTGAATTTGGAAGACCCAAACGAAATTACTATCAATCAAAAGCAAGCCTAGAATTATTAGACAAAATCAAGAATGAAGCAGATACTAGGGGATTAAAAGATAAAGAACTGACCGCTTTTATGAATGCCAATCGGGGGCCTGCTTTTGAAGCAGCTGATGTCCCCGACGATGCTTATCTTGATGGTGTTGTTGCCAAAAAAGCCGCAGCTAAAATTGCAGAATTGGCTCAGGAAAACCAACCGTTTTTCTATGGTATTGGCTTTAGCAGGCCTCATCTGCCGTTTACAGCTCCTCAGAAATACTGGGATTTATATGATAGAAAAACGCTTAAAACAGCTTCTTTTCAAGCACATTCCAAGGATTCTCCTTCTATGGCATTTCAGCCATCCAGCGAACTGGTCAATAATTATGTTTTGCCTAATGGCGATCACTATGCCAAGGATTTTCTGCCTTTTACTACCGACCAACAATTGGATTTGATTCATGGATATTATGCTGCCATCAGCTATATGGATGCCCAAGTGGGTAAAATTTTGGAGGCAATCAAAACACATAATCTTGAAAAGAATACCATCATTGTCCTTTGGGGCGATCATGGTTGGCATCTAGGCGACCATTTGATGTGGTGCAAGCACAGCAATTTTGAGCAAGCAACGAGAGCCCCACTCATAATTGCTGCTCCCGAAATGAAGGGGGGACAATCTACCGAAAGTTTAAGCGAATTTGTAGACGTATTTCCGACCCTTACCGATTTGGCAAATATTGAAACCCCTCGTGGATTGGCTGGGAAAAGTTTGGTGCCGATATTAAAAAACACAAATAAGAAAGTAAAGGACTATGCTCAAAGTCAATATCCTCGAAACGGGGACAAAACCATGGGCTATGCACTAAGAACGGATCGTTATAGAATCGTAGCTTGGTATGATTCTGATTTTAAAAAAGATAAGATCACCGAAAGCGAAAAACCCATCGCCGTAGAATTGTTTGATTATGTTCAAGATCCCTTGGAAAAAGAAAATTTGGCCAATAACCCTGCGTATAAAAAAGTATTGAAAACGCATTTGAAGCTCGTCAATCACTTCCTCGCCACACAAAGTCAATCCCGTTGATCTTTTAAAATTATATGAAAAAAATACTCTTGTTTTTGTTTTTTACGCACGTTGTTTGGGCTCAAAAAAAGCCCAATATCCTTATTTTTATAGCCGATGATTGGTCAAAACATGCGGGTATTTATGGAGATAATGTTGTAAAAACACCCAATATTGATCGTATTGCTAAGCAAGGAGTCGTTTTTGAGAATGCGTTTTGTTCTTCACCTTCCTGCTCTCCATCGAGAGCAGCCATTCTTACAGGTATGTACCCTCATCAGCTAGAATCAGGGGCAAATCTGCACGGAACATTGGCCATTAAATATCCCAATTACACGCAAATACTAAAGAAAAACAACTACCACGTAGGTGTAGAAAGGAAAGGTTGGGGACCGGGCAATTTTGAAATCGGTGGCTACACGGACAATCCCGCAGGTAAGGTATATGATAATTTCGATGAATTTTTGAAGAACAAAAAAGAATCACAACCCTTCTGCTTTTGGTTTGGAACATTTGATCCACATAGACCGTATAAAAAATCTATGGGTGTGCAATCGGGCATCGACAGCTCAAAAATTGAAATTCCTCGTTGGCTGCCCAATCACGGTATCGTGAAAGAAGATATAGCAGATTATTATTATGAAGTACAGCGGTTTGATAAGGAAATTGGGCAAGTATTAGAGCATTTAGAGAGAATCAAGGAATTGGACAATACCCTAATTATTATAACCAGTGACAACGGAATGCCATTCCCAAGAGCCAAAGCAAATGTATATGATTCGGGTAGTAATGTGCCTTTGATTTTGTATTGGAAAAACAAGGTTCAGCCTTTTGCTGAAAATCAAAACACATTTGTGAATTTGATGGATATCGCACCTACCATTTTGGAGGCAGTAGGTTTAAAAATCCCCAAAGAAATGAAGGGGAAAAGCTTAGTGCCTTTTTTACTTAAAACAGCTTCAGTGCATCAAAAAGAGGTGTTTATAGAGAGAGAACGCCACGCCAATGTACGAAAAGGCAATGAGTCTTATCCTGTACGTGCTATCCGAAATGATAGATTTTTGTATATCAAAAATTTTGAACCAGATTTATACCCTGCTGGCGATCCAGAAAAATGGTATTCGGTAGGAAGTTATGGGGATGTAGATGCCTCACCCACCAAGGATTTCTTGATTGAGAATAAGCTTCAATTTCAAGTCCAATTCGATCAAGCCTTTACCAAGCGACCCGCAGAGGAACTGTATGATTTGGCGTTAGACCCTTTGCAATTAAATAATATCATCTCCTATAAAAAGTACGCTAACGATCTCGCTGTCCTACGAATTCAGCTTAAAAAGTGGATGAAGTCTACTCAAGACCCAAGACTAACAGCTACTAAAGTTTTTACGGAATATCCGTATTATGGGCAGGAGGGGAAGTAGTGGGGAACATATGTTATAAATAAATGTTTAGCATATATATTATTTTCTTGTATTCACTGAAATTTCTTTTAGTTCTGTTTTTTTATAATCACCGTAGTAATATTTTAAAGTAATTATACCCTGATCATAATGTATTATGTCAAAATTGTATTCGGGAGTTATGCTTGAGAATTGTGTTTTATCGATTGGAATTTTAAATTGTTTATTGCTATCAATAAAATCTGCAATAATTGTGTTTTCGGTCTTGGAAAAATATAATACAAAGTCGTAAAATGTTTGACTTTCATGATCATAAATCAGTTCACCAAATTCTTTTTTAAACTCTCCTGTGTTTTTATCAAAAAGTACGAAATTACAAGGGCCGTTTGCAGGGCAATCACTTCTAAAAAGTAGATATTGATCAAACTCTTTCATTAATTTGAAGGCTAATCTCCATTGAATACCGAAAAAGTCATTAAAGTTTTCTTTTTCCGAGTATAGAATTGTTTTTTTTTCTTTTAAGTTTTCTAAAGTTAGCCAGATTGAATCACAGTTGAATTGGTAATAAAGCTTAGAGTTATTCCTTAATGTTGTTGTGTCGCAATTGATTGTATTTAATGTTTTTATACTATCACTTTCACAGCCACAACTATTTTTCACTTGGGGCTTAACTTCTTTTTTAGAAATTGAAACTACTTTGGAGTGGTCTTTCCTTTTACAAGATAAAGTAATGAGAAGAACAATTATAGGTAAGTATTTAAGTTTTTTCATTGGCTCTATTTGAGGAAAGTTATCTAATTGTACGTATAAACTTATTTACTATTTTATTTGGTTTTTCTTTTTTTGAATAAATAAATTAAAAATAGCAGCAAAACGATTGGAATAAAGATCAACATAGTTGAGCTATAATTTATGTTGTATGTAACATAAATAAAATCAGTCGTAAGTTCGGGTATAAACTCGGATTTGCGATTTGAACTATTGGTTTTCAGTTTATTAAAACAATAAATTACAACAATTAGTGATGCAAGTAATGAAAAACAAAGTTTCTTCTTTTTTATCATTTGACAGTACTGAAATTTTAAAACCTAATTACTTATTAAAAGCACATAAAATGGCTAGAATCTCTTCATTAAATTCTAATAAAAAAGTTAGAATTTTTTATATAATTAATACGGACTTTTCTCTGTTTGGATATCTACTGGCAATTCCAATTCTTGATCGTCAATTTTCAGTGCCTTCACTTCTGTAGCAATACTTTCTAATGAAAACTGAGCAGTCTCAATTATAGATTTAAGGGGTAAAGCGTTAGATTTTGACAAAAAGTCATACCAATTTCCGAATTTATGGTTTGTAAATAGCTTGGAGTCAATTCCAATTTTTGAGCTGTAGTAGTATTTTTGAATACCACTCTTGCATTTCAAAATTACTTCGTCACAGGGGTAACCTAATACTTCAGTCACATTTTTATTCTGTTCCACTTTCAATACTTCGTCACCTTGTACACTACAATCGTTCCAAAGTGCTTTCTCAGAATTTGACATTTTGTTGTATAGTTTATTCTCCCTGTTATTATAGACTTGCCATTGGACTAATGAACCGTTCAGAATGGATTTGTAATTACCCTCTTTTATTATATATTCTTGGGTAGAACCCAACATATTTGTCCATTGTTGATCTGATATTTGGGGACTTTTACTCTTGTAATTGTTAGAATACATGATTCTCCCTTCGAAATTTTGCCCCAAGGAAGAAAGGGTTGTCAGTATTGAGACTGATAGAAGTAAGAGTAGTTTTTTCATACATTGAATTATTGGTAAAAATAAGATTTCGAGAATCATTAAGATTTAGTAAAAGTAACGTTTTTTTGTTTTACTAGTGATCTACAATCTTTTTGATTTCGATAGATCCAAATTAAAATTCTACAAGTGAAAAGGCTTAATGGAAGACATTACTAAGACTGTAGTTTTACCCAAGAATAAACACAAAAATTCCTTTTGAATGTTTTGTCTAATGTACAGGGAAAGGCGATACTAATAAATGGATGATTCAAAAGTGCAAATACAATTTATTATGAATAAGGGATGATTATTTATCACGGGATTATAGTGTGGAGTTGT
This sequence comes from Leadbetterella sp., assembly GCA_051649345.1. Lineage (GTDB taxonomy): Bacteria > Bacteroidota > Bacteroidia > Cytophagales > Spirosomataceae > Leadbetterella. Next base: position 12,362 of record JBOFGX010000035.1, read on the forward strand.
AAAGTTTCTATATATAAATTTGATTGAATGGGGGTTGTTAATTTTAGTACGTCTATAATTTATAAAAATCGCAATAATTTCCGTTAAGTTTTTTTAATATCTTTGCATTAATTTAAAATAAACCATATGCTTAAATTCTTTACAACTGTACTGTTGAACTTTGCTTTTATCGTATTAAATGTTTATCCAAGTTTTTCAACAGGTATCGTAAATGATCCAATCGGTGTTAATCCTATCCTTGTCAAAGATTATGATGCGGATAAAGAAATTAAATATTTGGAAGATCCTACCGGAGTAGATTGTATCCAGTTTAGCATTACTACAAAGAAGAAAAACTATCAAACAGGAGAGCGTTTCAAGGTAAATGTTCAGATGAATTATGTGAAAGGGTTGGATACAAAATGGAAACAAGAGAACTGCCAGAATTTTTCATTGAAGGTTGTTTTGCCTAAAGATTTCATTAAAGTGGGTGGCGATTACGTAGATTTTGAGAATATAGATCTAAGTGAAAGCAATCCGCAAAGAGACATATATATAGAAGGATATTTTATTTCGCCTAAGGCCCAAAATACATTTATGGTTCTTAAAGGACCCAAAGGTTCTGATTGGAATACAACGTTTATCAAAAAGAAAGAGCTGAATTTAGCATCTTATGGAGTACTTTTAGATGGGGTACTTCCTGAGAATGATAAATCAAAAAATTTGAGAGAATCAGCAGTTGCAGCAGCTTGTAGTACTCCTACGGGTAATGATCCAACTGAAAAATGTGCAGGGAGTACGTTTACGATAAGCGTGACAGGCTGTGCTTCAGGGAGTACATATAAGTGGTATACGGGAGCTACAGGAGGTACAGCTACAGCCACGGTTACTACAGCAAGCTGGACTACCCCAGCAGTTTCGACCAATACGAGTTATTGGGTGACCTGTACATCTAGTGGTTGTACAGAAAGTGCTCGAAAGAAGTTTGATTTAACTGTGAATGCCGTACCGACGATTACAGGAGGAGCAACAACGATTTGTAGTGGAGCTACTACAACGTGGACTGGGACGGGAACGGCAGCAACAAGTAATCCATGGATAAGTAGCAATACAGCTACAGCAACAGTTAGTAACACAGGGATAATTACAGGAGGAACGACCGCAGGTACTGCCACAATAACCTACAAGAACAGTCAAGGATGTACATCTACACGTGTAATAACTGTTGGTGCTACAATAGTAGGGCCAACGTCTGTATGTGTGGGTTCAACAATAGTATTAACAGGTAGTGGAACCGCCGCTACTACTAGTCCTTGGATAAGTAGCTCAACAACTATGGCTACGGTAAGTAATACAGGTGTTGTTACAGGGGTAGCTACAGGAACGACAACGATCACCTACAAAAATAGTCAAAACTGTACTCAGACGTTATCGGTAACAGTGAATGCCTCACCGACAATAACAGGAGGAGCAACAACGATTTGTAACGGAGCTACAACAACATGGACAGGCTCAGGTACTGCAGCAACGAATAATCCATGGATCAGTAGCAATACAGCAGTAGCAACAGTAAGTAATACAGGAGTGATAACAGGCGGAACAACTGCAGGAACATCGACGATAACCTATAAAAACAACTTAGGATGTACAGTTACACGAGTAATAACGGTGAATATACCATCTGTAACAGGGCCAACGTCCGTATGTGTGGGCTCAACGATAAGCTTGACAGGTAGTGGAACTCCTGCTACGACTTCCCCTTGGACAAGTAGCTCAACAACTATAGCCACAGTAAGTAATACAGGAGTAGTGACAGGGATATCCGCAGGCACAACAACAATCACCTACAAAAATAGCCAAAACTGTACACGGACAGTATCTGTAACAGTAAATACAG
>JBOFGX010000036.1:0-6337 GCA_051649345.1 Leadbetterella sp.
CATTCAGGTGTCCTGCGGAGGGAACGTTATGTTTTTAATAATACACAACTATTTGGATACAGTTTTTCTATAAAAAAAGGCACAAAAACCAAATTATATGGCAATATTATCGGAGCTTTAGATAAAAAAAATGTAAACCAAGCTACCAACTTTCGGTATTTTTTACCGAATCAAAACGAACTCATTATTGATGATTCCGTACAATCAAACACGAACTCTAAAAATATCATGGGTGTTTTGAAATTTGAAAGAAGCTGGGGTGATCATACTTTTTTACAAATTAATTCATCTATTAGTAAGTCGTTTTCATTGTTGGATCAATCCTTTATTTCTCAAAATCTATTTTTTCCGGAAGACTTTGACAACGAAAACAAATCCAATATTTGGAGGAATTCTCAAAATATACATTTGAGCCGCAAAGTGTCCAAAACACTAATGATGGATGTCAAAATGAAATATTTACTTAATAACAATTCTCAGAACATTCAAAACAATAGCCAGAGATACAATGAGTTTTTTGGAGTAGCTTTACCCATTCAACAAATAAACCAGCCTGTTTCGCAATTGAGTGATCGATTCAGTTTTTTTTCGGAAATATTAAAAACCAAGCCTAAACTCAGGTATAAAATCAAGGCCAATATCGAAATTGGCAAAGAAGAAATAAGCAATAGTCTAAGGATAGATACCAATTCAAAAAGCATCCAAACAAAAGAAAGCATTTATTATTTTAGCAAAAAAGTATTTATTATTGGTGGTGAAATACTCACGAGATTTAAAAAGTCAAACCTTGCGATAGGGCTAGATGTTCTAGATGTAAACCTATCGGCTACTTCTATCAAAAGATTTAGTAAACCTGTCCTAAGCCCTATGGTTGTATTCTCAAAAAGAATAAAAGAAGGCAGCTCGGTAGATCTAGTACTTACTAATAGTATAAGTATACCTACGATTACTACCATAAATCCCGAAAACATCTTAACAAATTATCGTACTTTTTCAGGTGGAAACAATACGTTGTATTATTCTCCGTCACATTTGTTATTTCTTACTTACAAAAAAGTACGGATAGAATCTAATACCTTTTTTTACCTGAATACTATTCTTACAAGAAACTTCAATACCTCTATTGATAGTATCCAAGCGAACGATCGATATTTTGTGAGAAAGAATGTATTGTTCAAAGATCCAATAACTAGCTTCAATGCATTTGCGAGTATCAATCAGAAGTTTCAATTTCTTACCTCCCAAATCATGGGCACCGTTGGATTTAATCAAAATCAAAACGTTTTTTATTTCAATACTCCTGAACTCAGTAAGAATCGATTAAATAGCTTTTTTAATGAGATTTCTGCATCTTGTAGACTAAGCAAATTTATATTTCTTGAATCGGGTCTTAAAAAATCAAATTTTAGTTTGAAATCTAAGTCAGAGGATCAAAGTTCAACCCAAAAAACAATTCAATCCAACATTTTTTATGTTTTTAGATTTAAATACAATAAACTTATTTACAGTAAGATAAAAATAGACCAATTCGATTGGAAACAAGAAAGTCAAAAGAAAATACGTACAACATTCGTTGATTTATCGAATAATATATCCTTTAAAAAATCTAAATGGTCGTTGGATTTTGATATTATGAATATCTTTAATGAAAAAACTTTTAGTACGAATACGCTAAATTTTAATTTGGTTACTCAAAACTATACTCGGCTTCAACCAAGGATTTTCGTCGTAAGAGCAAACTATATTTTATAAGTGTTCAATTATTCTATGTAATTTCATAAATATTACGTTCATCATATTATATTTCTGGTACGGCAAGCTATTCATTTGGTTATAAGGCAGATTCTGAAGTAATGGGGGGTAGATTGATTCATTGTTTAGATGATGCACCTTCTACTATTGCTGATGGAGTTGCAGAATACTGGATAAGTTCGTATTGAAACATATTTGAAATGAAATCGAATAGCATAATCGCAAATTCTCTTTTTCTCTTACTTTGGGCTTTTACAATATCAGTAAGAGCCCAAAGTATACAGGCTTATACATCTTTTACCTTCAATCGAATATCAGATGGTGATATTTCGGGGAAAGGGATTCAGGTCGGTATTCGGAAACAAAAAACGAAGTATGTTTCTTTCGGAATTGGATTAGAGCGATTTACTGTTTCTAAGCAGTATCAAATTGTAGACCTCGGCACCGAAGAGGTGATTCCCTATCTACGTGTAGGAGCTCAATTTTCTGGAGTTAATGTATCTGCTAATTTGGATAAAAAAGTATATAAATTTCTAGGTTTAGGGTTAGAATTTGATGTTTCAGGCTATTATACAGAGTATTACAATCCTCAAGCAAGAGGAGTCTATCTGAAAATACCAAATTCTCCTTTAGAGTATTTTGCGTTTACTAGCACCGAAAAGATGCCAAGTTTTGTGATGGGTCTTCGGTTTTATCCACATGTTTTTGTTAATCTAAATGCCAAGAACTCTTTTTCAAGTGGTGTACGGCTAGGAAAATCTAGCCAAGGGCTTCTGTATTTATCCATTCCTATTCAATATAATTACCGTTTTTAATGAAATCTTTTTGTATAATTTCTTTACTTTCATGCTTATTTGTCAATTCTCTATGTGGACAAAATAAGACTGTATTCAATATCTCTACTGGGGTTTCTGCAATAGAGAACCAGAAACTTGGTATAGGCTTTGCTGGTAGTTTTCACTATAAAATAAAACCCAGTACTAGCCTTTTTGCCGGAGTAGGAAGTCTATCTTCTTCAGAAAAAGTCTCTCTTATCTATCGTCAAACCGAAGTCAATTATGCTTTTTTTTACACTAAAATACCTATTTATTTGGGGCAATCCTATCATTTATCATTCAGTAAGTGTACTATTGATCTAGGCCTGGGAATAGCAGGTATCAATACTAATACGAACATGCCGGATAAGTTTACCACCAAGGCCAAACCCAATGGGTCTGGGTATAGTCACTTTCCTTATAATGAGTTCTTAGATATAGCTTATTCAGGAGAAAATAGAAAGTGGACATTTGGTGGTTTATCAAAGAATTCCATCCTTTTCAAATGTAATAAAAACATAAAGTTAGGACTTGAAGCCACAATTTTATATGATAAGGATGGTTTTATGCTTTACGGAGGACCTCAAGTAAGTTTTAGTATGTGAAACTGATTCATAGTAGAATCTTTATGCTTTACCTAATCTCTATTTTACCACATAATGAAGCATTTAACAATTTATTTTATGGATCCAATTTCAGCTTATTTAGTCAAACTAAACTAGGAGCTGGATTAGTCTATATTTCATTGGACTTGCCAGATATTATGGAATTTTACCACATGTGACCTTGTAGGGTATTTTTTGATTATTTATAATAGCCTCTCTGTTTAAAGATTGGATTTTATCAGAAACAGCCAATTCATCTGCGTTTGTTGATTCAACTTTCAATTTATCACCCATTTGGCAATAACCATAATGGGAATAAACCAAGCACATAAGAGGAATGATTATGTATTTACTCATTTCTAAATTTTGTTAGTAAACTATGATCCTCAAATATACTTGCTTTCTGATTTAAAGAGAAGCAAAATTATACAAGCCCCTGAATTAAAAAATTTTAACTTATGGAAATGGTCTACGAAATGATATTAATTGATACTTTTTGACGCATACATATACAATTTGTGTTTAATTGTCTACATTTTGTACTTCAAATAAAATTAACAACTTAATTTTGTATATAAATGCTCTAAAATGAAATCCTTCCTACTATTATTTTTCACAGTTATTTCTTTGAGATTACTGGCTCAGCAACCAACGCCTCAAGTAGAAGTAAACAAAGATTCTGGTGGAAATAAGATTGTAGGTTTGATTGTAGATAGTGTTTCTAATAATCCTGTAGAATTTGCCACTATTTCCTTGTACAGGGCATCTAATTCTAAAACCCCAGTTAATGGTGAGGTGACAGATGATAAAGGAAGATTTATTATTAAAAAAGTAGGAGAGGGTTTTTACCTTTTAAAAATTAGTACTATTGGCTATAAAGACAAATGGGTTACCCTTCAAGAAGTTACAAATAAAATCAGAAATCTGAATGCGGGGCTTATTCCTCTTACACCTGATGCTAAGGTTCTTAATGAAGTTGTCGTTGAAGGGCAAAAAAGCCTAATTGAAGAGAAAGTAGATCGCTTGGTATTTAATGCTGAGAAGGATCTCTCTTCGAGAGGAGGAGATGCGGCAGATGTTCTCAGAAAAGTACCCAGTTTATCTGTAGATTTGGATGGTAACGTGCAGCTAAGGGGAAGTTCGAATATCAAAGTGCTTATCAATAACAAGCCTTCTGCCATCATGGCTGGGTCTATATCAGATGCTTTGAAACAAATCCCTGCGGATCAAATCAAATCCGTTGAAGTTATCACGTCTCCTTCAGCACGATATGACGCTGAAGGATCTGCCGGTATAATTAATATTGTTTTGAAGAAAAATACGCTTGAAGGATACTCCTTAACAACTGATCTATCGGTTGGTAATAGGGGAGGGAATTTGGCTCTTATCGGAAATCTTAAAAAGAAAAAACTAGGGTTAAATCTGGGTGGATTTGGCAGAGCGGGATTCAATCCATCGGAAAATAGTTTTGAACAATACACAAAAACCTTACCTATAATCAAAACTTTACAAACGGGAGAGTCCAATGATCAAATGATATTTGGTAGGTATTCATTGTCTATGGATTATGATATTAGTAAACGACAATCATTAAATGGAGGTGTACGGTTTGGTACACGTACCATGAATAGAGAACAAGATCTAAACATAATGAGATATAGGAATGATACCCTTTTTAGTAATACCAATCAGTATATTGATAGTAGAAATCCAACATTCAATTACGATATAAACTTGGATTATTTGTATATCATCAAACCCCAACAAGAGTTTAGCATAAGTACATTATACAACAGAAGCACAGCTAATACCAATTTTACGAATCGTCCAGAAGACGCCCCAGAAAGTCAAATCCTAGAAAATATAAACGAAAATCTAAACCAGGAGTTTACGTTTCAGGTAGATTATCAAGCACCTATAAAAAAGAATCAGTTGTATGAGCTAGGTGGTAAAGCGATCGTCAGAACTGTGAATACTGACTTTAGCTATCTATTGGGTGGTCAGCCATTTTCGGATGAAGATAGACCGACTGGCTTTTTGGATTATAATCAAAACATAGGAGCGGGATACTTTAGCTACACCTACACAACGAAAAAGAAATTCAATGTCAAAGCGGGTGCAAGGTATGAGTACACATCTATTGTAGCTGACCAAACCAGTGTGGATATTCCTATTCCTGATTATGGCTCATTTATACCGAGTATAAACGTTTCTAAAACTTTTAAAGGTAGGTATACAACAAAACTGGGATATAATAAACGTATACAAAGGCCTGGATTACAGCAGCTAAATCCCAATAGGAATCTAGCCAATCCCCAAAACCCCATTCAAGGGAATCCAGACTTAAAACCAGAACTCACAGACAATTTTGAGATTTCCGGAAGTGCAAGTATTAAAAAACTGTATGCCAACTTATCTGTCTTTACACGGTTTACGGATGACGCCATCACGCAAGTGACTTTACCGATTACGAATGAGCAGAACTTAAATCTGAGCGGAAGAGGAATAACTACGTATATGAATATTGGTAGTGAAAATTCTACAGGAGTAAACGCTTTTGCTAACTATAGCATCACCCCTAAATGGATGATCAACGGTGGAGTGGAAGGGTACTACAGTTATATTCAAGGGCAAGCCATTAATTATGACAATAGTGTGGTAAAGGTGAGTAGCTCAGGATGGAATGTGAATGGTCGCTTGATGTCATTTGCTACCCTTAAGCATGGATGGCAAGTACAAGTATTTAGTTTTATACGAGGTGGAAGAGTAGTGGCTTTGGGTAGAGAAGGGGGATTTGGATTTTATTCTTTAGGTGTTAAAAAAGATTTCAAAGGTAAAAAAGCAAGTCTTGGCTTATCTGCTCAAAACTTCTTAACTCGTACCATTAGTAGAGTATCCTACACCGATAGTCCGCTATTTTACCAGAACTCCACTAGTAATCTTCTCGTTCGCGGTATCAGTATAAACTTTTCTTATAAAATCGGTAAAATGGGGATGGATGCGTTCTCTCAACCTAAGAAAAAAGCCAAGGGTGTAAAAAATGATGACGTAAAAGACGGAGACGGCGGCGGAGGTTCAGGATCTGGTGGACCAGGAGGTGGTAGTCCGGGAGGTGGAGGATCCGGTGGGGGTGGTGGAGGACCACGCTAAAATTTGCCTTTGTTT
>JBOFGX010000037.1:0-4748 GCA_051649345.1 Leadbetterella sp.
TACCACTTGGGGCAAAAACATTTTTCCTGCTCCAAAAAGATCACCCACTACATTCATGCCGTCCATGAGTGGTCCTTCTATCACTTGAATGGGCGTATCAAACGTATGGCGGATTTCTTCAATGTCTTGATCAATAAAATCAATGATACCTTTTACCAAGGCATGTTCAATTCGCTTGTTTACGGCTAAAAGTCGCCATTCTTGCACGATTTGTTCCGTTTCGGATTTCGTAGATTTCAAGGTTTCAGCAAAATCCAAAAGCCTTTCTGTTGCATCTTCTCTGCGGTTGAGTACCACATCTTCTACTTTTTCGAGTAATTCGGCAGGTATATTGTCATAAATCTCCAACATGGTCGGGTTTACGATCCCCATATCCATTCCGGCTTTGCGACCGTGGTACAAAAACACCGAATGGATGATTTCCCGTACTTTATCATTTCCTCTAAACGAAAACGAAACATTGCTCACACCACCACTTATATGGGCATACGGTAGGTTTTGCTTTACCCAAGCCGTGCTTTCAAAAAACGAAACAGCATTGATTCTGTGTTCGTCAATCCCCGTTGCAACAGGGAAAATATTCAAGTCAAAAATGATATCTTCAGCAGGAAACTGCACAATCTCTGTTAATATTTTGTAGGAGCGTTCCACGATTTCATTTCTACGAGCAGTAGTATCCGCCTGTCCTTGCTCATCAAATGCCATCACGATCACAGCAGCTCCATACATGCGTATTTTTTTGGCTTGAGCGATAAATTCGGCTTCACCGCCTTTCAAAGAAATGGAGTTGACGACCCCTTTCCCTTGTATACATTGCAAACCAGCCTCTATGATCTCCCATTTGGAGGAGTCAATCATAACCGGTATTCTGGATATTTCGGGTTCAGAAGCCATTAAATGCAGAAACGTAGTCATGGCTTCTACACCATTGAGCATCCCTTCATCCATATTGACGTCAATCACATTAGCTCCGCCGGTTACTTGATCTTGGGCAATGGCCAAAGCTTCTTCGAACTGCTCATTTTTGATTAGCTTCAAAAACTTCTTTGATCCTGTGACATTGGTACGCTCACCCACATTCACAAATCCAAGCTCGGTAGTCAAAGACATGGGCTCTAATCCAGACAAATGGAGAATATTATCCTTTTTGTTGGGTATTCGAGGACTGTATTGTGACGCCAAAGCAGCCATAGCACGAATGTGATCAGGCGTAGTTCCGCAGCATCCTCCCACAATATTGATTAGCCCGTCTTCGAAAAAGTCCTTCAATTGCTCACACATATATTCCGGACTTTCATCGTATTGACCCATTTCGTTGGGTAAACCCGCATTGGGGTATACGCTTACAAAACAAGAGGCTACTTTGGATAAATCTCCCACGTAGGGCTTCATAGCACGAGCTCCCAAGGCACAGTTTACACCTACAGATAGCAAATCAGCATGGGAAATAGAATTATAAAACGCCTCTATAGTTTGTCCCGTCAAAGTTCTGCCCGATTGATCTGTGATTGTACCCGATACCATAATGGGTAACTGAGTATTACGCTCTTCAAAAAGTTCAAAAGCAGCAAACAAAGCCGCTTTGGCATTCAGAGTATCCGTTACGGTTTCTATCAATAAAATATCGACATTACCGTCCATTAGACCCTGAATTTGGGTTCTGTAAGCAGTTCGTAGATCTTCAAAGCTTACTGCCCGAAAACCAGGATTGTTCACATCGGGCGATAATGAAGCCAGTTTAGTAGTAGGGCCAATGGCACCAGCCACAAAACGTGGTTTTTCGGGGTTCAAAGCCGTAAAATCATTCGCTGCTTTTCGAGCTATTTTCGCACCTTCCAAGCTTAGTTCGTAGACCAAATCAGCCATTTGGTAGTCTTCCATGGCGATTGAGTTAGAGCTAAACGTATTAGTTTCTATGATATCTGCACCCGCCGAAAGGTATTCTTTATGTATTTCTTCGATGATGATGGGTTGAGTGATCGACAACAAATCGTTGTTGCCTTTGAGATCGCATGGATGATTCTTGAATCTATCTGAGCGAAAGTCGCTTTCTGTAAGGTTGTACTTTTGAATCATAGTACCCATGGCACCATCCATAATAAGAATTCTTTTCTGTAGAATACTATTTATTTTTTCGTGAATATCTACCGCCATGTTTGTATATTTAACGTGCTTTAAAATCGTATTTTGATTTTAAATTTGAATCTTAAAATATCTCTACAAATTTAGATTTTAAAAGATAATTTATATACTATTATTTAATAAATATAGATAAAAAAACTATAATGTATTGTATTTGTGAGTAAATTATCTATATTTGTATTATAAATTAGTATTTATGATTCGATTAGACGAAACGGATAAAGAACTTCTTAAATATCTTCAGCAAGACGCAAAGCTCACAACCAAGGAGTTAGCTGCACGGCTCAATTTGTCCTCAACACCCGTATATGAGCGTGTTAAGAGACTAGAGAATGAAAAGGCGATCAAAAAATATGTAGCTATTGTCGATCGTGAGAAAATAGGTTTAGATCTGATGGTTCTATGCAATATAAAGCTCAAAGAACATGCACAAGAGGCAGGTTCTAAATTTGTAAAATCCATCGTAATTATGCCGGAAGTAGTAGAATGCTTGAATATTTCTGGAGATTATGATTTTCAAATCAAAGTGGTCGTTACAGATATGCGTGAATACCAATCCTTTATTATGCACAAATTGGCTTCTTTAGACAATATTGGTAGCACCCAAAGTATCTTCGTTATGGGTGAAATCAAATCTGATACCGCATTTTTGGCGAGGTAAGTTTTGATGTACAGTAGAAAATACTGGAAAATTATTTAATAACATCCTTGTTTGAATACTTACCCATATATTTCTTTACAGTCTCCGACCGCATATAGCGTTCCCTACTCTCCATTGCCGCAATGGATCTAGTAGGTTTTACTTCAGCAAATGCTTTTTCTACATCCACTTTCCAAGCCAAAAGATATTCTCCCAAACCTTGCTTAATCGCCGTATGATCGGTTTCAAATTCAAATCGATCTATTTTCTTCTTACTTACGTGTGCAAAAAATACAGCGAGTATATAACGCCTTTTGTGGGTATAAAAATCCTTAGCATGACTCAGTTCATGCCCCAAAACACCGATTTTACCGCTGTCGCTCAGGTTTTTGTATAAAATAGGGTTCAAAAAATCTATCCGTGTTTGAGAACTTATATTAATGCGAATCGTATAGTTCTTTTTCGATCGAAACAGATTGCCAAAAGCCGGCACTGTAGTCAGTGGAATCACTTGTTTTCTGGATCGAATACGTAATCTTGCTCCTTTTAGCTCAGGAAAATAGGGTAGAAGCAAGGCTATCACTTCCGTAAATTCTTTGTCTACCTTAGATTTTGGGTGCAAAATACTCAGAGCATACTTTTTACTTAAAGAATCCACACATTGAATAGAAGTATGGCTTGGGATACCCCTTTTTACAGAATCGAATGGCGACCTTGCGTGCGAACTAAAAACAATAAATAATGTAAAGAATACGGTTCCAAAAAACTTAAAATTTAACATACCCACCCAAGTATATCATACTCGATTTGGCACGAAACCGATCATTAGTAGTAGATTTACTGTCAATGGTTTCTGTTTGTACTTCAGATGAAGTTTTGTATTCATTGAATAAAAATTGATACGCAAGTTTAATACCGAATCGCTTCGTAATACCGTAGTTTACATAAAAACGTGAATTTAGACTTCCTCTATCATTGTTGCCCACTAAAAGTATATTGGGACTGAATGGACTTGCTTCAACGCTTGATTTTTTTCCTTCATTTACGTAGTCAACATTCTTTTTTTCACCAAAAGATACACCAATGGCATCAATATCAAAGCCCAAACCGATCCGTTTTGTAAGTCTGAAACCTAAATTTATAATTGCATTTAAAGAATGCATACTCGAGGAATTTGTCATAACAGTATCAACTGTAAGTGGATCCGCCGCAAATGAACTTGGTGCGGAAGTATAAATAGGATTCTTTGCATCAAAACCCGTGTATCGGATCCCTGTTCCTATTGTGAATCGTTTCATTTTACCTATTTTGAAGTTTTTGCCCAACATAGCAGAATAGGATAGTAATTCTGTATTACTCTGGCTTCCTGATGCAACTCCAAAATCAAAGTAAGGTTTATATTGCCCATATAAGTTAGCAATAGATAATATGCAAAAAAATAAAATAAATAAGCTTCGAATGTTTTTCATACCTTTTTAGGCTTTAAAGTTAAATAGTGCATTAAATTATATGTGCAAATTAAATACACAAATAACACATAATTTGTAATATAAACGACAATAGTAAACGATATTGTTTAATACGGGAAAATGTGTGTGTTAAGTGCAAATTTAAGTTTGACCCGAAGTAAGCTTCTTTTACTATTAAAATATTTGGCAATATTTACATCTAATAATAGCTAGTTTCTAATTTAGACTAGTTTTGTCATCTTTGGGTCAGTTTTTCATTTTGATTTAAATATGAGTAAATTGTGAACTTAAATATGTTTGACTTGCGTTATTTAAGAGTTAAAACTGATGAAATATTCACAGTTAGAATGTTGTTTACTCTATAAATAAAAGACAATAATACTTTTCAATTCTTGAAATTACCACTAAAAATATCGTTTTTAAATTTAAATTTATATATAATACGAATATTTATTCTTGTTTCTTTTTCTTCCTATACCCAAGCTCAAAACGTAAAG
>JBOFGX010000038.1:0-1710 GCA_051649345.1 Leadbetterella sp.
ATAAGAGAACCCCGAAAATTCTGGGATAAAATTGCATCTGAAAATTTTGTTTGGTACCAAGAGTGGGAAAAAGTAATCGATTTTAACATGGCTGAGGCCGATATCAAATGGTTCGTAAATGCTAAAGTAAATATCACTAAAAATTGCATCGATAGACATTTGGCTCGAAATGGGGATAAAACTGCTATCATTTTTGAACCGAATGACCCAAATGAAACGGCCACACACATCAGTTATAACGAACTTTCTGTAAGGGTCAATAAAATGGCTAATGTACTACTTGAACAAGGCATTCAAAAAGGAGATCGCGTTTGTATTTATCTTCCGATGATTCCTGAATTGGCTGTTTCTGTTTTAGCTTGTGCTCGAATTGGAGCGATTCATTCTGTAGTTTTTGCCGGTTTTTCAGATACGGCTGTTGCGGCAAGAATCAACGATAGCGAGTGTAAAATGGTCATTACTTCTGACGGAGGCTATCGAGGCAACAAGACGATTGATCTTAAAGGAATCATTGATGAAGCTTTAAAAAAATGTCCTTGTGTCACCAAAGTACTTGTAGCCAAAAGAACCCATAGCGAAGTGGCCATGCAAGACGGCAGAGATTTGTGGTTACAGCCCTTACTAGACAAAGCCTCTGATGCTAATGTTGCCGAAATCATGGACGCAGAAGATCCCTTATTTATTTTATATACCTCCGGCTCTACCGGAAAACCCAAAGGGATGGTGCACACTACAGCGGGCTATATGGTATATACGGCTTATACTTTCAAGAATGTATTCAATTATCAAGACAACGACATCTTTTGGTGTACCGCAGATATTGGTTGGATTACTGGACATTCCTATATTTTATATGGTCCTTTATTAAATGGAGCGACCACTGTTATTTTTGAAGGAGTTCCTTCCTATCCTACTTTCAGTCGTTTTTGGGAAACCATCGAGAAACACAAGGTGACTCATTTTTATACCGCTCCTACAGCTATACGAGCCTTGGCTAAAGAAAATCTAGACTATGTGCAAAAATATCCTTTAGATACCTTAAAAGTTATTGGGTCTGTTGGCGAGCCCATCAATGAAGAAGCCTGGCACTGGTACAATGACCATGTGGGAGGTAAAAGATGTCCTGTGGTGGATACGTGGTGGCAAACCGAGACGGGAGGAATTTTAATAGCTCCCATTGCCTTTGTAACCCCAACAAAACCCACCTATGCTACCCTACCACTTCCTGGAATTCAGGCCGTTTTGATGGATGAAAAAAGAAATGAAATTGAGGACAATCAAGTAACCGGAAGTTTGTGTATCAAATTTCCTTGGCCTGGTATTGCCAGAACCATTTGGGGAGATCATCAACGGTATAAAGAAACCTATTTTAGTGCTTTCCCAGGAAAATATTTCACAGGAGATGGCGCCCTAAGAGACGAAGTAGGCTATTATAGAATTACGGGTCGTGTGGATGATGTCATTATTGTTTCTGGGCATAATTTGGGTACTGCTCCTATAGAAGATGCTATAAATGAACATCCGGCCGTGGCAGAATCGGCCATTGTAGGATTTCCGCATGATGTAAAAGGAAACGCCCTTTATGGATTTGTGATTCTGAAAGAGATTGGAGAATATCGTGACCGAGATAATTTGAGTAAAGAAATCAATCAATTTATCGCTGACCATATTGGCCCTATCGCTAAACTAGATAAAATTCAGTTTGTGACG
>JBOFGX010000039.1:0-8136 GCA_051649345.1 Leadbetterella sp.
CTCCACTTGTAGTACACCAGGCATGACAGGGTTATCCGGGAAATGCCCTGTGAATTGGGGCTCATTCATGGTGATATTTTTGACACCGATGACAGTCGTTCCATCCAATGACATGACCTTATCAACAAGTTGAAAAGGGTATCTATGCGGAAGCAGTTTGGCTATATCATTTACATTTAATACGGGCTCAGTATTAGGATCAAAATGAGGAGCAGCTTTATTACTTTCAATTATGGCTTTTCTAATAACCTTGGCAAATTCGAAATTCGAAAAATGGCCGGGTCTAGCCGCTAAAATATGTGCTTTTAGGGGGCGTCCAATAAGAGCCAAATCACCCACCACATCGAGTAGCTTATGCCGAGCGGGTTCATTATGAAACTTCAAGTTATCAGAGTTCAATATTCCAGCTTTTCCATCATGAGAAATTGATTTTCCAAGGAGTTCTGATATATTGTCGATAGTTTCTTTACTAAGATCTTGTTCTGCAACAACGACTGCATTGCTCATGTCGCCTCCTTTTATAAGATCTGCTTTGGCTAATGCTTCTATCTCGTGAGCAAAAACAAACGTTCGAGCAGGTGCAATGTGATCTTTATACAATTCTATTTGGTGCAATTGTGCATGCTGAGAATGTAGAATTTTAGAATTGAAGTCCACCATAACAGTAAGCCTAAAGTCATCTAAAGGCAAAGCAGCAATTTCTATACTACGTTCTGGATTCGTATAATGAAGGGCTTCTGTGACAACGAAATAGTTCCGAAGGGCATTTTGTTCTACAATGCCGCTACTCTCAATAAGTTCTACAAAGGGCAAGGCACTACCATCTAGAATGGGGACTTCTGGCCCAGAAATTTCAATTAATAAGTTATCAATTTGTAGACCAGCCACAGCAGAAATCAAATGCTCAATAGTACCTACTTTTGCTCCATCTTTTTCTATTACAGTACTTCTACTGGTATCCACCACAAAATCAATTAGTGCTGGGATCAACGGTTTGTTGGGTAGGTCAATACGTTGGAAAACATATCCGTGGTTAATAGGAGCCGGTTTTATGACAAGGGTACAAAATTCTCCAGTATGTAATCCCGTGCCCGAAATGGATACACCCTGAGAAATAGTACTTTGCTTCAAATTCATTCGATTGATTTTTTTAGGTTTACTAATAGTTTAAGGTGTTGATTTATAGGTAATAGAGGTCTTCCTCCAAAGGAGCCATTGGGCTTTTTTATACTTTTCCCTACTCCAGATTGACCAGAGATTTTTGTTCCATCTGCTATTGTAATATGTCCACCAACACCAACCTGTCCGCCAATTACACAGTTATCACCTATTTTTGTAGACCCTGATACCCCACTTTGAGAAGCAATAACCGTATTTTTGCCTATCTCAACATTATGGCCGATTTGTACTAAATTGTCTAGCTTTACTCCATCCGATAAAAGCGTTGACCCCATAGTAGCTCTGTCTATTGTACTATTGCTTCCTATGGATACACTATTACATATTTTTACATTACCTAGTTGAGGTATATTTTCATATGTGCCGTCTTCTTTAGGAGCAAAACCAAAGCCGTCACTTCCAATAACTACCCCAGAGTGAATAATACAATTATCTCCAATAATAGAATCTTTGAGGATCTTGACACCCGGATATATGATACAGTTTTTGCCAATTTTAACATTTTCTCCTACAAAACATTGCTGGTGTATTTTAGAATTATCACCGACAATAGCATTTGTAGATATATATGTAAACGCACCAATAAAGGTATTGACTCCCAAAACAGAGGACACAGCTATACTTACAGGCATTTCTTGCCCACTCATTTCCTTGGAAGTTAGCTTCTCATATGTTTGAAGAAGCTGCGTGAAAGCTAAATAAGGGTCTTTTACGCGTATAAGTTGAGGTGAAATGGGGCTTTTTGGAACAAACTCTTCTGAAACGATTACAGCACTGGATTGAGTACTATAAATGTAAGGTTCATACTTATAATTCGCTAAAAAAGAAATATTTCCTTCTGTGCCCTCCTCGATTTTTGCAAAACTATGGATCTCTTGGTTTGGGTCGCCAGAATATTCCCCTTCAATCAAGTTTGATATTTGTGCTACTGTGAACTTCATTAAGAATAATAAGCTACCTTAATTTAAAATTACTTATAATAACAAATATATTGTTTTTTGATGATATTCTTCAATGATGCCATGGTAGCTGGATGGGATTTTTCAGAAATATCTTGAATTGTTAAATTTTTAAGTAGAATTTTTATACTTGCATCTTCATCGTTATATCCACAAATGGACAATGAATTTTCATAAAAAAAGTAATCTAAATCATCTTCAGAAATATGTAGTTGTTTTAGTTTTTCTTTGAGAGTTTCGAGTAGTATTTCTCTATTGATCTGCTCGTCAAACTTGATTTTAAACAAAGTACGATTAAGAAGATTTTGGCACAAAATTGACAATACAATATCATTTTTGAAGTATTGTAATTGCTTGATTGTGTACCAGATGTCAGTATCCTCTAACTGCAAAAAGTTTTCTAAAATTTGAGGATTGTTTTCTAATGAGGTTTTGTTTATTTTTTGAGAAAGAAACAACTCCAACATCAGAGGAAGAGGAATAGCTGCCCCTATACTAAGTAAATATCGAATTCTTCGAAAAATCTGATACAGCATAGATTCTGCACATAATGCAGTTTTGTGTAAGTAAACCTGCCAGTACATAAGTTTTCGAGCCGCTAAATAGTTTTCTACGGTAAGTAGTCCTTTTTCTTCCACAACCAATTGATTGTTAGCTACATTTAGCATTTTTAGTATTCTTTCCGCACCAATTGTACCTTCTATTACACCTGTATAAAAGCTATCTCTGTTTAGGTAGTCAAGCCGATCCATGTCGAGTTGACTCGAAATGAGTTCATGAAAGAATGGTCGCTCATATTTGCCTTTAAACATATCAATAGCCAAACTAAGCCTACCTTTATATTCTTTATTAAGTTTCTCCATTAGCAACAGCGTAAGGGTCTCATGAGAAACTCCATCTAGAATGTGATACTCCAAAACATGCGAAAATGGTCCATGGCCTATATCGTGAAGTAGAATAGCCGCCAAAGCGGCTTCTTTTTCTATATCCATAATGAGGATGCCCTTAGACTGGAGTACTTCTAGGGTCTCATTCATGAGATGCATTGCACCTAAAGCATGATGAAAGCGAGTATGTACAGCTCCTGGATAGACCATTTCTGTAAGCCCAAGCTGCTTTATTCTACGTAGTCTTTGAAAAATAGAAGATTCTAAGAGTGAAAGAATGAAGTCCGATGGTATCGTAATAAAACCATATACGGGATCATTGAAGATTTTTCTGTTACCTATCAATCCTTTGGTTTTTTAGTAAAATTAAGGTTTATCATACGAAAATACGTGTAATACCGCAGATTTTTGGGTTTAGATAATAGTACTCAAAAATAGCACACCAATAATTCCCATGATAGAAACAATGGTCTCCATTATACTCCAAGACAGAATGGTATCTTTTATACTTAGCTTAAAATATTCTTTGTACAACCAAAATCCGGGGTCATTTACGTGTGAAAACATCAAACTTCCCGAACCAACGGCCAAAACAAGTAGCTCTCGGCTAATCTCTGGATGAAGGTTTGCAAGGGGTAAAATAAGCGAGGCAGCAGTTGTGCCCGCAACCGTAGCTGACCCGATACAAACGCGTAAGAATGCTGCCATCAACCATGCAGTAAACAAGGGGTTGATGGTACTCTTACCGAACATTTCACCAATAGTTTGTCCAACACCTGTATCCACTAATATCTGCATTAGGGCTCCGCTACCGGCCATAACCATAAAAATAGACGAAATAGACTTGAAAGAATCGGCCACAGAATTATTTACATCTTGTATTGATTTGTTCTTTTTTATGATCAAAACATAAGCGGCTACTAACACAGAAACTAACATGACAACATTGGCTTCGCATAAAAAATCCAGAATATCAGCCAAAACGGACCCTTTATTTGGTGCTGTGTATTTTCTTATAAGAGGGAACACAATGAGCATAAAAACGGGTAAGAGGGCTACGAAAAAACTTTCGAATGTGGACGGGAGGTCTGATTTTGTTTTTTCCTCTTTGTAGTTTTCAAGTGCTGAAGAGTGTATTTTTTTTAGTGTTTTTCCAAATAGAGGGCCTGCTACTATAATCGCTGGGATAGCTATAATGATTCCATATAGCAATGTGTCGCTAATATCGGCATTCATAGTAGCTGCTAAGGCAGCAGGGCTTGGATGTGGAGGTAAGTACCCGTGTGCTACACTTAATGCAGATAACATAGGTATAGCCAGGTAAATCAAAGGTAGCCGCGTTTGTAGGCCTATGCTAAAAATTAGGGGTATAACTATTATAAACCCAGCATTATAAAAAAGCGGAATCCCAATTAGAAATCCAGCTAATGCCAGTCCCCAAGTAAGATATTTTTGACCAAAGAAGGCCAAGATTTTATCCGTTATTACTCGGGTTGCTCCCGAGTCAGCCGCGATTTTACCTAATACAGCTCCAAAACCTACTATCATCGCTAAATTCCCGAGTATAGATCCAATCCCCGTTTTTATTGATTTCATGATAGATTCCGCTGTAAGCTCCGGCTTAATACCCATATATTTAAAACTATATGCCATCCCAATGGATACCAAAATAAAGGCTATAAACGTATCTATTTTAATATACGATACAAGTAATACCAACACAAGAATACTGGCAACTAGTATAATTAAGGAATGGGTTTGGGTTGAAACAAAACCAAGGCAAACAGGATGCATACGAATGTGTTTTTTAAGCTAGAGATCGAAATAGAACAATAGAGAAACTTTTAACAAAAACCACAAAGAACCACTTAAAAGGTATATGCAACCTTTACCAGCGTTTAGTTATAAGGTTAATTGATCTAAGCTTCCAATTAGTTGCTATCAGTTTTTGGGTAAATATACATTATTTTAACCCAAAAAAATAATAAGTAAGTGGGCGGAAAAATAGCTTTACCTGTAGATTCTCTAAGTCTGCTATTAAGAAGCAATTAATTGTCTCCTAAGCCCACTGTTACTGTTGTGTATAAATGGCATAAAAAAAAGCCGTACATGACATACAGCTTTTCTGGAATTTCGTTTTTTGACTTAAACTAAGCCTTAATTTTGATTTTTTGACCTACTTTCACTGTATTGCCTTTGATCTTATTAAGTTTTTTGATATCGTCAACAGATACACCTTCGTATTTTTGGCAAATGTTCCAAAGTGTATCTCCCGCTTTTACTTTATGAACGATGTATTTTCCTTTCTCATCATCTTTTTTACTTTTTGATTTTTTAGCAAGTTTTTCATCGCCTTCTCCCTCTTCTTCTAATTCTTTCTTCGTTTTTTTCTTCTTATCTTTTTTCGAATTTTTAGCTGATTTTGTATTGTTTTCATCATCTTCATCAGCCTTCTTTTTTGACTTCTTGGCCTTAGAATCCTTTGATTTTACCATTAAAGATTCTGTGTCTTCATTGGGTTCTAGGACATCTTGCGTTTTCTTCGTTTTTTTGCTAGCCTTTGTAACTTCACGGACTTTTACTTTTTCATTGGTAAATACGATCAATTTTTGGCCGTATTTAACATTGTTTGATTTAAGTTTATTCCAACGTTTTATTTCTGAAGTAGTAACATCGTATTTATTGGCTATTCGAATCAAGAATTCACCTTTTTTAACTTTATGTACTTTTTTTACTTCCTTTACTACACTTCTGTAGCGAACAATATCTTCTTCGATTTCATTTTCTTGCTCTTGCTCTTCTTGTACAACAACCGGTTTAGGAGTAGACTTAGTCACCATTTGCGGTTTTTCACCAATTACGATAGGCTCGATAGTAGTGGATTTGGCTTTGCCTGAAGCTAATAACTCCTTATTTTCAACCAAAGTAGGTGAAACCATAGTAGGATGCTTACCTGCAGAA
Organism: Leadbetterella sp.; assembly: GCA_051649345.1. Taxonomy (GTDB): domain Bacteria; phylum Bacteroidota; class Bacteroidia; order Cytophagales; family Spirosomataceae; genus Leadbetterella. The sequence continues at coordinate 5,987 of JBOFGX010000039.1, forward strand.
TCCAAAATAGCTGTTCTATTTGAATTGAAGTACGCAAAATTAACTTTAGGAATATACACTTCATGACCAGTAAAAGATTCTGGTAAACTAGATGTTTTAAAGTGAGGGTTAATCGAACGCATAACTTCAACATCAATTTTTGAAACATCAGAGAGAACTCTCATGTCAATGGCTGAGTTGATAATCACCTTTTCTGTTGGAATAAACGGCCTTGTTTTTTCTGCATAAATACCGTGCTCATTGCCATAATTCATCAAATACATAATGGCGATAAACTGAGGTACGTAGTTTCTGGTGTCTTTAGGAATATACGGATGTAAATCCCAGTAGCTTGTAAGACCTGTTTTGGTGATTTCTTTTCCTATTCTGTTTGGACCAACATTATAGGATGCCAAAGCTAATTCCCAGTCCGAAAATCTACTATACAGTTGCCCCAAATATTTACACGCAGCTTGGGTAGATTTCTCTATGTGCATACGCTCATCTAAGTGATCATTAATTGTAAGTCCCATTTCCCGTCCCGTAAAAGACATAAATTGCCAAAGACCTACTGCTTTGCTTCGAGATACTGCTTTTGGATTCAAGGCAGATTCTAGCATAGAAAGGTATTTAAGCTCTGTCGGCATTCCGTTTTGAGCTAGATACTTTTCAAATATAGGAAAGTAGAAGGATTGATTTTCCAACATCGTCTTTGTAAAACTTGGTCTACGGATAAGGAAGAAGTCTAGCCATAGCTTTACACTTGAGTTATATGTAAGAGGTATAGATTTTTGTATTTTTCTAAGACGCTCTTCAATAAGGACGGGATCTTCTATTTTTATAGAATAGCTTTGTTGATCTCTCTCATCAATTACTGTAAGATTATAAGGGTAAACTACTGCAGGTTCTTCTGCAGGAATAACCTTAAAGTTTTCATCAGATGATTCGTTGGAGTCTTGGGCTTGCGTAGAGTTCGATAAAACAAAAAGAATCGAAAAGGTCAAAAATAATTTTGAGATTTTCATATAATGGCGTTAAAAATGAAAAATAATTTTAGGAAAGCTGTATACAAATATATGCCATTTTGAATAACATTGCAAATATCGTGCTTAAAAAACGTAAGATGCAAATTAAAATTGCATTAATTCAATAGTTTTAGCCATTTCGAGTAGAGCTTTTTCTCCTTCCGTTTTTCCTAAAAGCTGAATACCAATGGGTAAGTTTTCTGAGTTTTTGGTTAGAGGAATCGAAATTGCAGGATTGCCTACAACGTTTGCATGAACCGTATAGACGTCAGCTAATACTTTTTGTATGGGATCGTCTATTTTTTGCCCAATCTCAAAAGCCACAGAGGGTGTAGTAGGAGAAATAATGAAATCGACTTCTTTGAAAAAGTTTTCCGTTTTTTGCCTGATAAGATTTCGTACTTTCAATGCTTTGAGATAATAAGCATCGTAATAGTCAGCACTTAAGATAAATGACCCTAACAAAATGCGTTTTTTTACCTCCTTACCAAAGCCTTCAGCTCTAGTTTTTTTGTATAAATCGTTTAGATTTTTGGCTTCTTTGTTTCGATAGCCAAATCGTATACCATCGTATCTTGATAAGTTACTACTTGCCTCAGCCATTGTAAGCACGTAGTAGGTAGGCAAAAGGAATTTCATTTCTGGGAAAGAGAGCTTTACAATTTTATGTCCTTGCTTCTTTAAGTTGTCAAAGGCCTGTAACGTGGCTTGCTTTATTTCAGGATCTAGCCCTGGAGAATCTATGGCTTCTTCAAAATATCCCAATGTTTTTGAAGTTGAAATTGGCTTAACATTGTCGAATTTCTCTGTCGTAATTTGTATAGCTGTACTATCATATGTATCGGGTCCTGCCATGACATCCAAGACAAGTGCTACGTCATCTACGCATATTCCCATAGGGCCTACACAATCAAATGAACTAGCATATGCCGCTAAACCCCAACGGGAAATTCGCCCATACTGTGGTTTGATTCCTACAATCCCACAGAATGCTCCTGGCTGACGAACACTTCCCCCCGTATCTGATCCAATGGAAACATGGCACATTCCGGCTTGAATAGCTACGGCAGATGCACCTGAAGATCCTCCAGGTACTCGGGTAGGATCAGCGAAATTACGCGTCGGGCCAAAAGCTGAATTTTCGTT
>JBOFGX010000040.1:0-15574 GCA_051649345.1 Leadbetterella sp.
CGCTCCATGGAAAATTAATAGAACCCAAATTGGCTTTTACTCTCCATCGTCCCCGTTGAGCTCCAACAAAATTGTGGTTGAAGCTAGTCCCAGAAATTCCAGATTGGACTAACCAGTGTTCCCCTGTCTCCGTTGCCCATGCACCTGCATTTCTTGCTCCGAAGGCATCAATTTCAATAGTGTAGGTTACTCCAGGAATTGAAATACCTGTCCAATTAAAATGAGTCGTCCTTGGAAAGTGGGAAAATACTGAATTATTAAGTGGACTATTTAGTATAGGTGCTCCACCACTCCACCAGTTTACTGTAGGATCTCCCAATATGACCATTCCGTAATACCATCGTTTTTCACCTAGATCGTGATCAGCTCCCAAAGAAATCCACCAATCTTTGTAGGCTTCTCCCAGTACTTTACCCGCTCCCATTGGTGTGTAAAAATTTTCAAATGCAAGCATACTTCCTGTTTTAGTTGAACCCACAGCGGCAATTCCATTGCACCTTTCACCCCCTGATTGATCAAATATGTACCAACCTCCCATATAATTTGGTTCCGTAAATCTTGTATTGCTACAAGCGTACAAATTGTAAAAATGTGCTTTGGGTGTTCTTTCATCTCTTAAATAGCTTGAGGGAACCCACTCTGAGCCTCCTGGTTTTTCAAAGGAATGCCCATTGGGAGAAGAATGTGCTCCTATAGTAGCCCAACCTCTCGTATAATTAATTTCCGATTTATATCGTGTTGCAGTGGTATCTGCAGGAGCAGTTATTGTTTCTACCGTCGGAAACATAGCATCCATACCACAATCACCGAAGCCCTCCCAATCGTCATCAATCAAACTTAGTCCGCTTCTATAAACGCCTAATTGGCCTATTCTAAAGCTGTGATTCCGACTAAAATAATCATTGATAAGTTGTACGCTATTTCCACCTAATGTGGGTGTCCAAACTCTAGATACCCAGATTTCGGGTTGAACGTTCCCAGAGTTTGAATCAAATACTCCATTTCCATCTGGATCTGACCATGTACCGTTCAAATCCATGTAATACAAATCACAAGGGAACTCTGTCGTATCTCCATAAAAATCATTCACCAATCTATACCACGCAACAGGAACATCACCTACAAATACGGCTCCTTTTAAACCAACTATATTTTTAAGGAGGTTTTTTAAACCTGATGGACTAGCACCATTTACTGTATAAATTTGACCAAAATAACCATCATTGGCAAGATCTAAAACATACTGATGAATACTTCCTCTTACTTCATCATAGATGCTGCTATTTACAACTACAGCTACTTTTCCTTTCGGGTAATGCAAACTACTATAACTTTGTAAATATCTCAGATCTTCGGAAAATGTAGGACGAGAACGCCCCCAAATTGCTAATGACTTTAAGATGTCAACATTTATAGCCTTCAACTTTAAGTATGCCTTTTGATCCAATAGCTTTAGATCTTTGTCATTATCTCGTAGCTCGAGAATTTTAACTCTGGAGTAATTAATTTTGAACGGTCTTAATTGCTTGATTTTCTGTAAATTAATTTCAGAAAAATTTTTAAGTGTTTTTCCCATGGCATTAATTTTTAAGTTTTTAAAAAATAGTTTTCAGGTCAAATGTTACATATATTTGATTAAATAGCTATTCTAATTTATTCAACGGTCAAAATTCAAGCAAAATATTATTTTAAGGAATCAATAGGATTAACATTCCGTAAAACATCTAATACCTATCTTAGAGACTACATTCAGGTTAAAAAACAATGAGCTTAGTATAGGACTGATAGATAAAGTCATTATAATGGATCAGTTTTTTTAGCAATCTTTAAATTATACCCAAAGCCCTTTAGTTTATACCTATTCCTCGAACATTCTCCTGTCTACTTTTGTATTATCAAAATGATTATAAATTTTTAAAACAAAAGGAAATGAGCAAGAAAATATTAATTACAGGAGCAAGTGGAGGTTTTGGAGTTTTGACAGTAAAAAAACTCGTATCAAATGGACACCAAGTAGCGGCTGCCATGCGTGACGTAGCTGGTCGCAACAAAAGTACTGCTGACGAATTGGCGGCTTTGGGAGCAATAATCGTGGAATTGGATGTAACCAAAGACGAAAGTGTATCTACAGGGGTTGCAACTTCTATCGAAAAACTGGGAGGTCTGGACGTATTAATGAATAATGCAGGAATCGGTTCTGGGGGAATGATTGAGTTTTTTACAACAGCCGATTTTCAAAAATTATATGAAGTGAATGTTTTTGGTGTACAGCGTATGAACAGAGCCGTAGCACCCTATTTCAGAAATCAAAAATCAGGTTTGATCGTTTACACATCCAGCCTTTTGGGAAGAATTACATTGCCTTTTTACGGTCTATATCAAAGTTCAAAATGGGCACTAGAAGCTCTTGCCGAAAACTACAGAGTGGAGCTTTCTACGTTTGGTATCGAAAACTGTATTGTAGAACCGGGCGGTTATCCAACAGCATTTGCCGAAAATTTATTGATGCCAAGTGATACAAGTCAGTCAGAAAACTACGGTGGATTTATCCATGCTCCACAAAAAATGGGTGAGAACTTCCACAATGTATTGTTGAACAACCCGCAACAAGATCCACAACGTGTGGCGGATGCTTTTGCTGAACTGATCGACATGCCACACGGAGAAAGACCTTTTAGAACGGCCGTTGATTTTATCGGAATGGGAGATCACGTAAGCAAATACAACGAGCATTTGGGGCAAGTTACAGCAGGCCTGTATGGCAACTTCGGAATAGGAGGGATGTTGCAAGTTCAAAAATAATCTTACGTATGGAGCTCCTCTTAATCTAAGAGGAGCTCCATTTAAATTTCTAATATCATGTTTACGATTCTAAAAATCATAAGTGGGCTACTTGTATTGGTCATGTTTGGAATGGGTATTCGTAATGGTTGGTCAACATTTACAGAAAAACCCGAAGCCTTAGCTTTGTTTGATTCCTTGGGAATTAGTAAAAACCTACGACTGATTTGTTCTATTGTTACGCTGGGAAGTGCTTTCATGTTGTTACATCCCAAGACTTTTGTTTGGGGAGTATATTTACAACTATCGGTAGTCATGTTACTTACCGTTATGCACATACATCTTCATCATATGAAAGGATTTTTGATAGAACTACCTATCATTGGATTGTTTTTCTTGATTCTGTATTTGGGACATCCATTTTCCAAATAAATACTCTTTGTGCACTTCTCATCTGCACATTTTTCATATATATTTTCTTTAAGTACCCCATACCCACTTTTCTTAAACTTAAGAAGGATAGTATTTTAAAATTTAAACTTGTAAGAAAATGAAAAAGATTAGTATAAGCTTTTTAGGTATTTTGATATTCGTTTTGAGCTGCAACGATAAGGTAGAAGAGACTGCCATTGTAGCTCCTATTGGATCTCCCGCTGCTCCCCCTGTATCTACTCCTTCTGGAGATAGAATCGTGACAGAAGAATGGCTGAAAGACTTGGATACGCCTTGGCAAATCGTATTTGCGAAGGATGGACGTACATTTTTCACAGAACGTCCTGGTCGTATACGTGTCGTAAGAAATGGTGTCATGTATACTTGGTTGGACTTATCCAATATTGTAGAACAAGGCGAATCAGGTTTATTGGGCATAGGTTTGGATCCCAACTTTGAGCAAAACGGCTATGTGTATATTGCCTACACATATTCTACTTCACAGTTTCCTTTCGTCAACAGGTTGGTTCGATGCGTAGAAGATCGTGCTACAGGTAGAGGACGAGAAGAAAAAATTCTACTCGACAACATAAATGGTCTTCAAAATCATAACGGAGGACCTATAAAATTTGGTCCTGATGGTAAAATGTATTGGACTGTAGGGGATGGCTTTGATCTAGAAAAACCCCAAGTTTTAACTAACCTGAACGGTAAGGTTTTACGATTAAATTTGGATGGAAGTATCCCTTCTGATAATCCATTTCCTAACTCGTATATCTGGACATATGGCAATAGAAATGTACAAGGATTAGACTGGCAGCCAGGTACCAACAATCTCTTTGCAACTGAGCATGGACCAACATTTGAAACAGGTTGCTGTAATGACGAAATCAATATTATAGAAAAAGGCAAGAACTACGGCTGGCCACTTATCAAGGGTATGGAGAGAAGAGCCAATATGGAAACGCCTATTTTTACGAGTGGAACTGACAAGACTTGGGCTCCTGCTGGAGCAACATTTATCCGAAATGGCAAATGGAGAGGATCCTTCGTATTTGTAGGTCTAAGAGGGTATTCGCTTTATCGAGCTGTCATTGATCCCAATAATCCACGGGTGGTTTTACGGGTAGAAGAATATCTCAACAACACCTTTGGTAGGCTGCGTGATGTAGCCGAAGCATCGGATGGTACGCTATATGTGTGCGTAAGTAATCGCGATGGACGAGGAACTCCAAGAGCGGAAGATGACAAGATTATAAAAGTTAGGATTGAGTAATTGGTATTATCAATTTCTGAGAAGGAGTATAATTTGGAAATCTAAAGATTTAGAAACAACATTTCTCACATAAGCCTCTCAATATAAGAATTGGGAGGCTTATTATATTTTGCATATGTAATCAAATAAAGTTATTTAATCGTCTTGGTAGGGTTTTCAACAAAGTTGTTTTCAATTAGAGCAATAAAACCTAACAATGCCCCCCAATGGTAGTAGTTGTCGCCATATTTTCTGCCTTCTTCTTGATCACTAACATTACCCGTAATTCCATTGTAGTTCTCAAATATCCATCCGTTAATATTCAAATTATCCATCATCAATTTATTTGATTTTTCAGATACTATTTTTCTAGCTTCGGGCATATCATAGTTTAGCATACCAAGATAAACTAAGAAATTCATAGGTGCCCAAATACGACCACGCCAGTATTCTTGGTCTTTATAGGCAGGATCGTTTTTTGAAATTGAAGGGAATATCCATTCTGTATTAAATTCGTCGGGATTCAATAAATGCTTTTCTATCATTGTTATGGCTTGTTCTTGTGTGGCAGCTTTTGCAAGCAAGGGATAAAAATTAGTAGGCGAAACTCGTTTATTAAACTCGTCAGTATCGATTCGTTTATTATAGTACATGCCATCTTCTTGATGCCAAAGTGTATTCAATTTGTTTCGATATTTAACAGCCCTCTCTTTTAATTCTATTGCAATAGCTTCTTTATTTAAAATTAAGGCAATATCTGCTAATGATTCACAATCCATTACATAAAAACTCATCAATCCTACGTCTGCTTGAGCCATCATGTTTTTATCCTTATTGAAAGGAACATTATCGAACATCGGTGAATTATCTAATCCTGACTCATATGCAGCACCTTGAAAAGTATTGGTAGCAATATCACTTTTGTAAGGTGGTAAAACCTTATTACTTCCCCAACATAAATACCCCTTATCTTCTCTGTTATTTATCCACCAACGATTCCATTTTACCAAATCATCAAATACTAATTCTAAAAACCACTTTTCTTTGTATTTTCTGTATATTTCTTTACAAACATAACTACCAACGGGTGGTTGAGAGCGGTCGAATGATGCTGTACCATAAGAACCTGCAAAATTTGGAATAAAACCACTTGGGGTTATGGATTTAGTTATCTCTACGGCATTTGCATAAGCAAGGGATTTATTAGTCATACTTGCCATGTAGGCTCCAAAGTAAGTATCCCAATCAAACAGTATAAATTCACCCCCAAAATTATCGTTCCATAATCTACTAACAGGATAAATAACTCTCTTTTTTGAAGCATCATATATAATATTCCAGCCTAGTACATTGTTGATAGCATTGAAAGTCGCTGCTAGGTTTTTATACTGTTTTGATTGTTCTATAAGTGCATTTCTCTTTTTCGCTAATAAAGTTTTTATTTGCTCTATACTTCGTGATTTACCTGTGTAAAATGCTACCTGTTTATTCAACTTTACGGCCAAATAAGGGGACGTATTTGCGAGAAACTCATCCGTGATATCTCCTATGGTATTAACAATAATTTGTTTTTTTTCACCTTTTATACTCATTTGATTACCATAAGCACTAATAATTCCTTTTTTATTCCAAAGGAACCCAGTCTCTAAAACTACAGAAGGTATATCTTCTGGAATAGTTGTGGGAGTTACTAATAAGAATATATCATTGCTTTCATTCACAGCACTTTCTACTTTACAAACTATACCATTCCATTGCAACTCTAATTCTGTATAGCTATTGTCCAAGGCGTGAAATCCAGGTTTTACTTTTTCAGGTCTATCCGCTCTTGAAGAAATAACTGCATTTTTTAAATAATTATCTACAGTAAACGAGACAGCCTTAGTTTTAAAACCAATATTGAGTGCGATAGCCTCTGGTAATAATACATGACTCAGTACACTCCTATGGTTGAAAGTACCCCAACCTTTTTGCATATTATTTTGCATAATTGCATATTGTTGAGCGGGTGTTTGTGCATGAATTTGTAAGAAGAAAAGTAATAATGTGAGAGTGAATAACAAACGGATTTTATTTTTTTTCATTATAGGTAAAATAATTTTATGCTTTTAGTATAAAAAAAATGGTAGGTTTGCATACGTATTCTGTATAGTACACTAAACTTTGTAAAGGTAAAGTAAGATTACTAATTTTAATAAAAAGAAATATGCTTTCTTTCATTATCTCCAATATAAGTTTCTTTTAAATATTTAATTATTAGATTTCTAAATGGAAAATATTGCAAAAAGTATTTATCTGTATTCCCCAAAGCACATTAATAAAGTAAAAAATGTTCTAAATTTTTAGTTAAAAATCTACTTTCCTTCCAAATAGTACAACGATAAAATAGAGTTTCAAAAACTAGCCACACAAAGCAAGAACGATGTATCTAGATATTTTTCTATGAGCATATTGTTTGGTTTTTGGGTAATGCCATAGTCCAAAATGAGCATTAGAAATAATTGAAGTTTGGTTTTTCTATATCCACTCCAAGTCTGTAACCGTCTTTTTATCAATCACTTTGCCTGTATGCTCGGTTTCTATGGGTACAAAAAGGAGGTTAAAGACGAGTTCTCCATTGGTAAGTGGACGGTGCTCTATTCCTTTGGGAACGATTATGATTTTTCTTCTTTTATATCTAAACTTTCGGTCGCATCTAAAATTTATCGATAATGTATGTTTAATAGCCCCCAAGGAAGTTCAGAGGATTTTGAATGAAGGATAAAATTTAATATTGTAAAATAACAAAATAGATTTTTTTTGGTTAATTAAGTCGAATCAAATTTATATTTCCTTTGTTCCAGTCATTTAGACCACCACCTCATTTAGCAGATTATATAGACACCTTTTGGAGTTTTGAAAGCAAGAGAAATCATCAAAATTCTTTGATTTTTCATGCTGTTGCAGGTTGCAAAATAGAACTTATATTTTATTTAGATGGAAATTTTAAACAAAAGGATGCAAAAGGAAATATAAATGACGCCTACAGAGCTGGGGTCTATGGACAATCAACATGTTTCGGCTATTATTATCCTACAACAGATTATTCTAGTGTTTTTGGAGTAAGTTTACATCCAATCTTTTTAACAAAATTGCTCAAAATTCCTGCTGATGAAATAACAAATCAAATTGTTTCTATTTCCGATGTTTTAGGTAATGGTGTAAAAGATCTAATTGATAAAATTCTAGCCTCAACTTCACCCGAGGAAAGAATAAATATTGTTACTGAGTTTTTTGAAAATAAAATCTCGAGAATGAATTCAAAGAATTTAATTTTTGAAAAACTGATTAAAGATTTGCAATTTTCTAATACTCAATTTTCAGTACAAGATTTGCTGAAGCAAACTTCAGTTTCTCAACGCCAATTTGAACGCAATTTCAAAGAAACGACGGGTTTTTCGGCAAAGACGTATTTGAAAGTAAATCGATTTGAACAACTGATCAAAACGGTATCTAATCCACATTATTTTAAAAACAACTCATATTTAGATGTAGCTTTAGATTTTGGTTATTATGATCATTCACACTTAAACCATCATTTTAAAGAATTTACGGGTTTAAATCCTTCCACATATTTCCATAATTTAATTACACAAAATCACCAGATGTAAAAATGTCGTTTTGATACAATTATGATTTTTCTCTCTACATTAATTTTACAAAAAATTAGGAGAAGTCACAATGAGAATAGCCTTATTTGGTGCTACTGGAGGTACAGGAATTGAATTTTTAAAACAAAGTATAGCTTATTCGCATGAGATTACGGCTTTTGTTAGAAGCCCTGAAAAATTAAGAAATCAGTTCCCAAATCTACATATCGTTAAGGCATCAATTGATGACTATACAATTTTACAACAGACAGTTACAAAATTTGATGTTATAATATCCTTAGTGGGTGTCGCAGGATTACTTCAAGCTAGAAAACCGAATGAATTGTATGCAAAAACAGCCAAGAACCTAGTAAGGGTAGCAGATGAAAATAAAATTAGTAAATTGATTGTAGTTACCTCAGGCGGTGTAGTAGAAGCACCCAATGAACCATGGTTTTTCAAATATTTACTTAAACCTTTTTTTTTAAAGAAAATGTATGAGGATATGAAAATAATGGAGCAAATTGTTCAAAAATCAAATTTAGAATACACCATAGTAAGACCACCATATTTAACAAATGGAAAGTTAACAAAAGACTATAGGATTGTAATAGACAAATGGTTTGATGATGATAAAGATCTTTCACGAGCAGATTTAGCACATTATTTACTCAATTGTATTGAAGATGAGTCTATTACAAAACGAGTAATAGGCGTTTCAATGTAACTTTATATGTAGGCATTCACAACACAATATGAAATATAAATGCTCTAGTTTTATATAGTATTTGAAATTTTAAAGGACAAATTTAACTGGAAGAGGACACTTAAGAAAATAAGTGTAACCAGCCAATTAATGTTTGCTTTTAATATTTGAATTAGAAAATACTTCTAGACTTACGAAGAAATAAACATCTATGGATGAACTATTTGAAAAATCAACCTTCAGTTGCAGCAGAATTATTACTGAGCTATACAGTACATCGTTTGCTTTGGGAATAAAAACGTTGGACAAGGAGTTTCGCGATTCTATATATGGAATTTATGGATATGTAAGGTTTGCCGATGAAATAGTAGATACATTTTATGAGTTTGACCAAGCGGCGTTATTTAGAAAATTTAAAGAAGATACGTATGCGGCTATTTACCATGGCATAAGTCTAAATCCCGTCATACATTCTTTCCAAAAGGTTGTTAAAGATTGTAATATAGATCATGATCTCATTAATGCGTTTTTGTATAGTATGGAAATGGATCTCTATGATATTAAGTATGATTCATTAAAGTATCGAGAATATATATATGGATCTGCTGAAGTGGTTGGTTTAATGTGTTTAAAAGTATTTGTAAAAGGAGATCAAAAGCAGTATGATGCCTTGAAAGACGATGCAAAAAGTTTGGGTGCAGCTTTTCAAAAAGTTAATTTTTTGAGAGATCTGAAGAGCGATTTTGAAGATAGAGGTAGAGTTTACTTCCCAGGAATCGACTTTAAGAGTTTCAGTAAAGATGCTAAAAATCAGATTGAAAGCGAAATCCAATATGATTTTGATGCAGCCCTAAGAGGGATCATGAACTTACCTTCAGGATCTCGTAAAGGGGTATACTTAGCTTACAAATATTATATCCAGCTATTTAAAAAAATCAAGGCAACAGATCCGGCCACTATAAAAGAAAAACGCATTAGAGTCCCCAATTTTATTAAGTTAATTATAATTACTAAAACAATGCTCAAAGGGTGTTTGGGCGTCATTTAATGATATATAGAGTAAACTGAGGATTAGACACTTTGAATTAAATCTCGTTTCTTTTAACTATCTAACTAAAATATTGCCACATGAAACAAGCACGACGCATCCAGATGCTTGTCAATGAGCATATTGTTTGGGTTTTCGGTAATGCCGTCGGCTGTGATGAGTGTTAGAAATAGTTGTCGTTTTGTTTTTGTTTTTTCTTGGAAAATATTCCTTTTTTGCTCCAGTTCTTTGATATGCTCCAGGCTGAGGGTGTAGGCTCCATCATAAAATTTCATTTCGCAAATATTGATCGCATTGTCTGCTCTATCGACCAGTAGATCGATCTGACAACCCAGTAATTTCGCGTCTTTTTGCTTGTAGAAGCTAGACTCGCTCGTCAGGATACCTGATATACCTAAAGCATTTTTGATACCTTCGATATGCTTTAAACAGATATTTTCGAATGCATAGCCTTGCCAAGATTTTACGGTTTGGGTATTGTATTTTTTGTTCCAAAAATCGTTTATGTGGTTATTTGCTTCAATAAAATGTAAGTAGAATAGGGAGTATTCATCCGTGAGACGATAGAGTGTTTCGCGTTGGTGTTTACCAAAAGGTCGTATCGACTGGATAAAACCCGAGGTTTCGAGCTCGTTGAGGATTTCAGAAATAGCACCTCCACTGGGTATTCCCGTAGAGGTCACGACCTCGGTACGGGTCAGCCCCATTCTTTTACTAGCCAGTGCTCGTATGGTCAGAATGTGTTTTTCATAGTTAGAAAATAAGGCTCTATACAAATTTTCAAATTCACCTGCCAAACTTGCTTTTTTACCGAAAAACATCGTGTTGATAGCCTGTGTAGCGGTTTGCCCTTTCTCCACATCCTTTAGATAATAGGGTATACCACCGGTGGCCATATACAAGGATAGGATACTTTTTCGGGGCATGTTTATTCCTTTTGAAAATAGGTATTTTTCGGTTTCTAGGATTGTAAAAGGCTGTAAGTGTATTCTCTGGGTCACTCGGTTGTGTAAACCGCCTTTGTGATTGATGACATTTGTAATCATCCATGAAGCAGAAGAACCACATATAACGACCACTACGTTTTGATCTATCGCCCATGTATTCCAGAAATGATCAAAAGCCTTAAGAAAACTCGTAGAACCTGTAGCAAGCCAAGGAAGTTCATCAAAAAAAAGTACTCGTTTTTTCTTTTTGGGTTTGCCCAAAAGCTGTTTCAATTGAGCAAAGGCTTGGAGCCAGTTTTTGGGTTTGGATATGGATTTGCCGTCTTCAAAAAAATGATTACGAGCTTCTACAAAATTATCCAATTGTAGACTGGTATTTACATCCTTTAAGCCTGTTATATGAAAGACCATTTCTTGTTGGTATACTCGTTTAATTAAAAAGGTTTTCCCTACTCTTCTTCTTCCAATTATTGCAAGTAATTCTGATGCTCCAAACTTCAATAAGCTTCGCATTTTTTCTATTTCAAAATATCTGCCTATCAGGTTATTATGATTTTGTATTTCTGCCACAACTCATTATTTTTAATACTTATGGCAAATATATGAATTTATTTTTTCTACCACAAGTCCTTTTTTTTTGTACTTATGGCAGAGTTTTTATCATAAAGTAATACTAATTTTTTGATTTTATATTTGAAAAAACTCTGCCATAACTCATTTTTTTTACGACTTATGGCAGAAATATTGATTGCAAGTGAGCATCAATTTTAAATGATAATAGGTGTGTTTTCTCATTTGAAATTTAAAATTGCATAAAAAAACCAAGGTTCAAATGAACCCTGGTTTTATATTTTCATTTATCCAAATTGTTCTAATTCTTATTTTTGTGAGCCATTAGTTTTGTAATAATTGTTGGCTCCGCAAGTACATTATTCCAGCTATCATGTTTTACACCAGGATATGTTTTGTAGGTATACTTTTTCTTAGATCTTTTCAATTCATCTACCATTTTTTGGCTATTATCAACTGTAATTACATCATCTTCGACCCCATGAAAAACATAGAAAACCGTTTTTGTCTGTAGGGATCGATAACCGATCACATCTCCACCTGCACAAACAGGAACAGCAGCGGCAAATAGTTTGGGATAGCGATATACAGCTTCAAAAGTCCCCATACCTCCCATAGACCAGCCCATGATATAGATACGATTAACATTGGCAGTTTTATCGTCAATATGTTTTTGAATAAGCTCGACTACCGCGTGAAGAGATTTTGTTTCTTCGTATTTTTTGTAATTGTGATCAAACACATAAGGAGGCTTCAATGAACGGTCAAATTTTACAGATGCCCAATAATCTGTTGTAGGGCACTGAGGCATCAAAACTATCGCAGGTTCATGATCTTGGACTTTTAAAACAAACTCCTTGATATATTTTAGCTGGGTTATATTATCAGAGCCTCTTTCTCCTCCACCATGTAGTATTAAAAGCAGGGGATATTTTTTAGTTGAATCAAAATTTATAGGTAATACCACCCTATAAGGTAGAGTGGTACCCCTACTATCGGTAAATGACTTTACCTGAAAAGTGTCTTTAATTTCTTGGGCAAAACTTATGCCCATCGAAACGATAAGAAAAGCGAAAACTAATCTCAATTTTTATGTTTTTTTTAAATCCTAGTACAAATATCGGTACAATTTTTATACCAAACATTAAACAAACTATGTTTTGATGTATAAATTATAAGCACATTAACCAACCGAGACTATTTTTGTACACAAATTGAAAGGCAATGAATGCAAGAATTTATTTAGATAATGCGGCTACCACGGCAATGGACTCTGAGGTATTGGATGCCATGCTACCTTACATGAGAGATTATTATGGAAATGCCTCGTCTATTCATACGTTTGGAAGGAAGTCTAAAGCTGCAATAGAGAATTCGCGAAAACGCATTGCCAATTTACTGAACACATCACCAGGGGAAATTTTTTTCACTTCGGGTGGTACGGAGGCAGACAATATGGCCATCCTAAAAACGGTGGAAGACTTGGGAGTGAATCATATAGTGAGCAGTAAGCTTGAGCACCATGCAGTACTGCATACCTTAGACTATTTAGAAAAAAACAAAGGTATTGAAATTACGTATTTAGAACACGACACCAAGGGAAATCTCGATATAGATACTCTTCCTCATTTACTGTCAAAAAAGCCCAATAGCCTTATTACATTGATGCATGCAAATAATGAAATTGGAAATTTTTTGGATATAGAAAAAGTATCCGCAATCGCTAGAGAATACAAGGCTATCTTTCATTCAGATACGGTTCAAACTATGGGACAAATCCCCTATAATTTACAAACTCAAAGTGTAGATTTTATAGTAGGATCTGCTCATAAATTTTATGGGCCTAAGGGGGTAGGGTTTCTATATATAAATGCCAAGAATCGAATAAGTCCCATGATTCACGGGGGAGCCCAAGAACGTAATATGCGAGGCGGAACTGAAAATATATATGCTATAGTAGGTATGGCTGAAGCATTGGAATTGGCCTTAAAAAACCACTCACTCTACCATAGCCATATTTTGAACCTAAAAACGCATATGATAAATGCACTAAAAACGCATATACCCAATGTGACGTTTAATGGCAATTCGGCGGATTTGGATAAGAGTATAGCCAAGGTTCTCAATGTTAGCTTTCCTGTATCGGGAGAGACGGATATGCTGCTTTTTGGTTTAGATATTGAAGGAATTGCCTGCTCAGGAGGTAGTGCATGTAGCAGTGGAACAGATGTAGGATCTCATGTACTGGCTGCATTAGATAGTACCAATGAAAACGCAAATATTCGTTTTTCGTTTGGGAAAAATAATACCATACTAGATATTGATAAAACGGTGGAGGTGTTGAAAAAAATCATTTTAAAATTCTGATTGTTTTTTTCTTTAAGTATTTTTTCTATTTTTGATTGAATCCAAATTCTGAGATAGATTTAAACCAGTGTAATTTATTTCTAATCGGTCATTTGGGTATAATTCCAACCTCAAAACATACCTATGAAAGTAATTGCATCTATTGATCAGGGTACCACGAGTACACGTTGTATATTTTTTGATAAAAAAGGTCAAATAGTCTCTGTAGCTCAAAAAGAGCATAAGCAAATTTATCCTCAACCCGGTTGGGTAGAACATGACCCAGATGAAATCTGGAAAAATACATTGGAGGTAATCGCTAAAGCAAGAATCAATAAGGAGATCAAGATCCAGGATATTTTGGCATGTGGTATTACCAACCAAAGAGAGACGACAGTCGTATGGAACAAGCATACCGGCAAACCCTACTATAATGCTCTTGTATGGCAGGATACTAGAGTAGGCAAAACTGTAGAGGAGTTTGAAAAGTCGCATGGAAGTGCTTTTTTTAGAGAAAAGACAGGATTGCCTTTGGCGACTTATTTCTCGGGATTAAAACTTCAGTGGCTTATCCATAATGTGGAAGGGCTACGAGAAGATGCCGAAAAAGGAGATGCCCTTTTTGGTAATATGGATACGTTTATTGTTTGGCATTTGACGGGTGGGGTTGATGGGGGTTTACATATTACAGATGTTACGAATGCCTCACGCACCCAGCTAATGAATATTCAAACTATTCAGTGGGATGATGAACTCCTGGGATTATTGGGCATTCCTAAAGCCATGTTACCGTCCATAAAGCCGAGTAGTATGCAGTATGGTAAAATCAAATCTGAGGCGATGTCTGATGTAGTCATATCGGGAATATTAGGAGATCAGCAAGCTGCTTTAGTAGGACAAACTTGTTTTCAGCCAGGTGAGGCCAAAAACACCTATGGGACTGGCTGCTTTATGCTACTCAATACAGGATCTAAAGCCATACCTTCGAAATCAGGATTACTTACTACAGTAGCGTATCAGTTTGAAGGGCAACCCGTCCACTATGCACTCGAAGGTTCTGTTGCTATGGCTGGGGCACTTGTTCAGTGGCTTCGTGATAATTTGGGGATTATTAAAAATAGCAGCGATGTGCAAACACTAGCTGCTACTGTCGACGATAACGGTGGAGCTTATTTTGTACCTGCATTTTCTGGATTGTACGCACCGTATTGGGAAAATTCCGCACGCGGTATTATCGCGGGTTTGACCCGCTATGTCAACAAAGGCCATATAGCAAGGGCAGTACTTGAGGCCACTGCGTTTCAAACATTGGATGTTTTGGAAGCTATGGAAAAAGATGCAGGTATCAATCTCTCGTCTTTGCGAGTGGACGGTGGTATGGTAGTAAATGAGCTGCTGATGCAGTTTCAAGCGGATATGGTCAAAGTACCCGTTATAAGACCCAAAATGATTGAAACTACAGCCCTTGGGGCGGCATATGCTGCTGGCATGGCAGTGGGTTTCTGGGAAAATTTTGACGATCTTGTATTGAATTGGGGCGTAGATAAAAGTTGGAAACCAGCGATGGAAGCTGATAAACGATCCACACTTGTAAAAGGTTGGCATAAAGCTATCCAACGATCAATGAACTGGGAAGATTAGCAATAGTTTAAAAGTAAGAAAACATAGATCCTTACTATTTTACTTCAACTAAAACCGAAAAAGGTTCTTTGAAAGGTATGCAGGTATTGTCTACGTTTGAGCACGCTTGACCTTTGAGTACTCCTTGGATTTTCAAGGAACCCTTTTTCAAGGCTTTATATTTCTGAGTAAAGTTTGCATTTTTTTCAAAATAGGCAACCTTCCCAGCCCAAACTTCGT
>JBOFGX010000041.1:0-7971 GCA_051649345.1 Leadbetterella sp.
ATCACTGGGTCTTGAAAAAGTAATTGCAGAACCTAAAGTTCCAAAATCAGTCAAGGTACTTGTTGTACCTCCACCAAACGCTAACCTTCTATTACTTGCAGACTGTACTACTAATTTCTCATTTGGAGAAGTTATTCCAATTCCCACATTACCTGTACTGCCGATATTTATCCCCCCACTGGTTGCACTGTTTACCAAGGCATTGCTGCCAAGAACAATGTTTTGGCTTGCTGTATGATTACCCATATTATCTGCAGCTGCTGTTGCTGGAATCGCTTGGGTTGAGAGTATACCATCTGCACCTGCAACTACCATCCTGCTACCTGTACCTGCCAAATCACTAACCTTAACTCCACCCACCACGTCTAATGCTTTCGCTGGTGTAGTTGTCCCTACTCCCAATCTAAAATTTGTATTGTCCCAGAATAGTTTACTATTGTTTTGTGCTATTGTAGAACCATTGCTAAATAGCAAACTTCCAGAAGTAAGAGTAGGTAAACTAAATCCTGCTGGTGCAGAAACTAAAACAACATCCCCATTGGCATCTAGTGATAATGTCTTACCATTTGCCGCACCCGCCGTACTTGTGGAGTTCAAACTACCAAATCTAAGCCCCGAAGTTCCTGATGCTCCTACTACATGAAGTTTGTTTGCAGGTGTAGTCGTACCAATACCCACATTATTCTCAGCAACTACATTTCCTCCTTTGAAAATATGATTTACCCCTGTTATGGTTTGATAAAACAAATTCGAAGTATCCGAACTTATTGAAGCCAAAGTCGAAGCATCTGGCTTTAAAAACTCTAAAAATCCAGTTGAGTTAACATTACCTGGATTCAGTCTGATTGCCCCATTTAATAAAAAAGGACCTCCTGCATCTTCAAATGCATTAACAGTAATTACGCCATATGAGGTATTACCTTGACTATTAACCACAAGTCTTGGTGATCCATTTGTAGAAGCTATTCCAAAATAATTTTGTGCAAAATATGTTGAGGGCATCCCTCCACCGAAAAACTGAATACTACCATCATTCCCATCGTCCTTGCGAATATCTAAAAATGCTGAAGGAGTACTTGTTCCAATACCAACATAACCTGTATTAGTAATTTTTATACCACCACCAGTACCGTTGTTGGTAAGTGCAAAATTATTTAAAGCTATATTTTGTGTAGCCGTATGATTCCCCATATTATCCGCTGCTGCTGTTGCTGGAATTGCTTGCGTAGTAAGTACTCCATCAGCACCAGCAACTACCATTCTAGTGCCTGTACCAGATAACGTATTAACTTTCAGATTATTAACATTTAATCTTGTACTTCCATTATCCCAGTTGAAATTGGTATTGTTTTCTACTATTGTCGTACCATTACTGTATAATACACTTCCATTCGTTAACGCAGGTAAACTAAATCCTGCTGGTGCTGACACCAAAATCACATCTCCATTTGCATCAAGTGATAATGTTTTCCCATTCGCTGCCGCTGCTGTACTTGCAGAATTCAAATTACCAAACCGAAGTCCTGATGTTCCAGAAGCACCTACAATATGAAGCTTATTTGATGGTGTAGTTGTACCAATACCCAATCGTGTATTCGTATTATCCCAAAATAGATTCGCGTTATTTTGTGCGATCGTTGTTCCATCGCTAAATAGCAAACTTCCCGATGTCAATGCTGGCAACGTAAATCCACCTCCCGATGCAGCGTTAACCAAAATTACGTCCCCATTAGCGTCTACAGATAATGCCTTACCATTACTCGCAGCTGGTGTGGGTGCTGTGGCAGAAGCAAAACCTCCCAAACGTAATCCCGAAGTTCCAGTAGTTGCTCCAACGATGTGAACTCTATTGCCGGGAGTGTTTGTTCCAATACCAACTCCTGTACTGTTAATTCTTACTCTTTCAACCCCATCTACATCAAAGGTTGTGAAATAACCCGTAGCTGTAGTACTACCCGCACCAAATCTATAGTTTTTGGTAGTTCCATCCAAACTAATAAATGCTAATGTGTTCGTCCCTGTATTGACATCGTTAAATACAATCCTTCTCCAACCTCCACTGGCCGTAGGTGATAATGCAAAGATCGTCGTATCTGAGCTTAGCTGTAAACGGTATCTTGGAGTAGCGGTATTCCCAATACCAAAATTACCATTATTAAGAATCGTATACATTTGTCTCCATGTAATTGCAGCATTAGCAGCAGTAGACGCTGAATTCCCTAATTGAAATATAAAATTACCCGTAGTACCTTGATAGAAACTACTTGAATATCCAATCGCTCGGTTTTTCCACCCAGAAGAATTCAATGCATTGATCGTAAAGTATTGATTATTATTCATCTCTACACTCGACTGAAGCCTTGTGGCTCCCGTAGCACTCAATGTAGTAAAACTACCTGGGGCTGGCGTTTGAGCCATCCCTTTCAAAGCTCCAAAAAGCATAATGGTAAATAATATTTTTCTCATGATTATATTTATTTTTATCCGTTTTAATTATTTTTGATTCACTTAATATTAAAAATCTATTGAAGAAATTTCCTTCCAATCGCTAAAAGAACCATTAGTATAAATTGCTTTTATCATATACCGATATGAAAAGCCACCTTTCACATCTTTATCCTTAAAAGTCTTATAATCAGCAGGCAGCTCTTTCCATGATTTTACAGGAATTTTAGGCTCTTCAGTAGTAGGACTAAATACCCCTTCATGTGATCCTTTATAAACTATATATTCCCGAACTTTTAAAGAAGAATGTGTCCAATTTAAAGTTATCCAGTTCGGATTCCTTTGAATGGCATGACTAAATGCCGAAATAATAGGCTCATTGTTCCCTGTGTTTACAATAACAGGAACCTCTACTATTAATGGTCTTTCTGAAATAAAATCTTGGTTAGGTAAATAGCGATCAACAACCCTTAATAAATATGTATAACTTTCACCCGAAAC
Source organism: Leadbetterella sp. (assembly GCA_051649345.1). Taxonomy (GTDB): domain Bacteria; phylum Bacteroidota; class Bacteroidia; order Cytophagales; family Spirosomataceae; genus Leadbetterella. The sequence continues at coordinate 2,947 of JBOFGX010000041.1, forward strand.
AATACTGGTATCTATAAAAATTAATTTTTGCTTTAAAGTGTCCGTTAAGCCAAAGTCAATAGGAAGAAATGTAGCTATTGGAGCTAAATTGACAGTACTTGAACTTTTTAATGGTGTTCTAAACAATTGCATTGAGGTAATGTCTGGATCTTTCGAAATAGAAAACTCAAGATATACTGCCCCTCTTGAAGAGCTTATTGAATCGGTGAGAAAAACGGGGATTACAGGAGGCACAGTATTGGGTCTAGCGACTCCAAAAGGAACCGATAATTGACTTTGATTAAATCGTTTATCTACCGACATAATTTGATAATAAATGGAATCATTTAAAGATGTAGAACTTACGTAATCTGTTAAATAATAATACCCATTTTCTAGTATAGGTTTGTACAAAGCTCCTGCATTACGTTCCATAATACTGTCTACGCTATCTGCATTAGCTGCGGTTGAAACTTCCGTGCTTGATACCATTTCATTTGTAATATTCATTGCTGTCTCAGAGCTGAAATTTTTTCTAAAAATCCGATAACCAAAGAAATCCAATTCTGTATTGGCAAGCCATCTTAACTTTACTACCGCTTTATCGTTTTCGATTATAGGATAGTCATTTACTACACTGATAACTGGTATACTAGGTGGTGTTCTATCTGCTAATTGTATCATTACAGGCTGTGAATAACTAGGTTCTTTGTTACCTGTATAACTAACCTTTAATCTTAAATAAAATGCATCAATATCCGTGGAAGGTACTGTATAAAGAAGTTGTGTTGCTGTTTTTACGGTACTCGTTAAAACAGTAGAAAACAAAGTATCCGATACGCGTGATCTCTCAATTTCATATCTTAAAATAATTTCATTTTTAACAGGTGCTGAAACTGTATCCAAACCTGCCGTCAAATCATAATTGAAGCGTACTGTGACTTGTGTCTGACTTGTACTATCATCAATTGTATATGTATCTATTCTGGGAACGACCACAATTGCATCTACAGATCTCCCTGAAACTAGGTTTGAATAGGGTCCAATTTCATCAAACAAAGTAGTACCACGCACTTTATAGGTGTATGTCTTAAAAATACTCTTTGTTGTATCTACGTCCGAATAATAGAGTGTATCTGCCGCATTCGCACTGGATTCATTTAACTGTATGATAGGCCTCGGATTTATTCTTTTAAATACAGTAGGATTATCTGATGAGCTTCTATATAAGTCATATTTGGAATATGGGGTATTTTCGGGTACTACCCATTTGATAACATTGTTTTTGGTTGCTGGGTACTCTCCAAAAATAGTAATGGCAGGCAAAGAGTTTCCGCTATTATCAATCAATATATTATCCGAAACAGTTAACGCTGTCCCTACCGATGGAGGAGTTACAGGAGTATTATTGGCCCCTGGTAGTTCGGCTAATGCTTCAGCCACAAATTCATAATTAATGCCTGGGTCTGCTTCAAAATTTTCGTCCAACGTTATTTCATAACATTTTTCAAGTATATTGTTGGTAATATTCAAAACAGCATTAAGCGTAAGTGATGCACAACCACTGGGTAAAACATTTGGTGGAGTATTAGCCGTATTAGACATGTAGACGGAATATCGATAGGTACCATTACTAAGTACCGAGTTATCAACATATCCAAGTCCTCCCAATCGAGCTGCATCAAAACTCATTTCGGAAACAATCATTGCAGTAAAATGCTTTTGAGCTAGTTTTGTAGAATCATAATTTCTAAACGTTGGAGGTGTAACAGTGGTCAATGATGTGTTGTCACCCGTACCTTGTATGGTAGTCGTTGAGTTACCAATATCGATAGAATCCCCGTAAATTGCTCCCATCATCGCTGCTTGGTTTGGAAAATTGAGTACCGTATCTCCATTTACAACTGTGTAGGTCAAATAACTAGCCCACGGATTGTTTTGCTCTGTTGTACCTATTCCCAAAGGCATGATAACATTCCCACCATTCATCCATGTGGTTTCTACTACCGTTGTACCATTCAATTTTTCTCTTTTGATATAGTATCCATTTGTGGTTCCTAAGCTCCAGAGAGAAGGTGAATCCATCGCCCAACGTAATTTTACGACATTATCTGCTGTTTTTTGAACTACTATTTTTGTGTTTTGTGCATACAGACACTGGCTCATTAAAAGTAGCAGAACAAACAAATACGTTATCTTTCTTATATTTTTCATTACTAAAAATCCATTTATTTACAATTTACATTGCTTTTTACCAATTTCTACATCCATCCGAAAACTCCCTTTAACCAATCCATTTAAGACTCGATAATTTCCAGCCATGGTTCCTGTAAACCAAGCCGGATTGGGAAGTCCGCCTTCGAGCAAAATACCCGCCCCACCTTGAAAAATGGAAACTTTAACGGGTTTGAACAAAATTTTAAACTTAATACCGATATCTCCCATCATATAGGCATACATACGACCATAGGCATACCAACCATTACCTCCATTATCTACATTACACACGCCTTGTTTTTTCATCTGAACGTCAAGACCCATCCCTGCACTAAGATTGGCATAGAACAACAACACTTGTATATCACCTGTACTTAAACTAAGGTCTGCACCAAATGCAATACCCGTACCGAGAGCCACATCTCCATTTCTACTTTCTTGGTTGCCTTGTCGTACTTTGGCCTTATCACTAGCACTTAAGAGTGCTTGCATCTGTGCTGGAAGGGGACCTACAGGTGGAATATTATGCCCAACCATAAAGTAAGAACCTACTTCTGCTTTTGCAAGTGGTGTTGCCATTCGTAGGCCTAATTTATCCGTAGGGCTACCTGCATGGATATACCATAGACCTGGTTCAAAATGTAAGGCTACCCAGCCAGCTCTAGCTTTTGCACCCCTACCTACGAATGATCCACTACCCATATTGACATATATATTGGCTTCTCCATGAAGTACGGTACTATCTCTTCCTCCTTTCATGTCTAATAAAAGACTAAAATCGAAACTAAGTTTATTGGGAACACCATTGGGTGGAATATTACCAAATATTTGACTGACATTTGAATTCATCGAAGCTTTGTCGAGAAGCTTTTTCATCTTAGGCTTGTCCTCGACGGCTTTAGCAGCAAAATTTGAGAATTTCCCTTTCAATTCGCCCAATGCGGAAGGTAAAATATCAGGAGGGGCTAGTTCGCCTCGACCAAACAAGCCAATCGATAAAAATCCCCAACTCTCCGTAAAACGCACTTCAAAACCAGCCTCTCCTTTAAATGCTTTTCCACTGCCTTGCACACCTACTACAGCTCTAAAGCCTAAGGCAACGTCATTGTCATTTACATACCCAACTCCTGTGTTTCCTCCGGTTACACAAGAGACACAAGCAACGGAAACATCTAATTCACTACCAGGAGGCCCAGGTATCATCCTTCTATACAAAGCTCCACCAATACTCGTAATCTTAATAGCCCCTACGGGGATTCCCGGCGAAAATACCGCACCTCCATCAATAAACCAATGACTTAAGCCTGCAGCGTCTTTTGTAAAACGTCCAGTAGCACAGATCTTGATTTCAGGCTTCTTTAATGTTAAACTTATTTGTCCTTCAAAACCTTTGTCTTTACCAGCAACTATCTGAAAACCTGCACTCATAGAAAAACCACTAAAGTTTGCTTTCACACAAAGATTGGTCATCTTCATGCATTCGTACTTGACAAAGTCTTCCTCTGTAGCAGGATCTTCATCGATATACCCAAGAATATTAAAGCCTGCAGATCCTCCAAAAGAACTATCCAGACTTACACTGGTCTTGACAGAGATAACAGCATATATTCGTTTACCTGTTGGATTTAAAAAGGGCTTGCATAAAGCACCTATTGCTTCTGGATTGGAAATGGGCTTGGAGGGATCTACCAATGTGATTGTCAATTTATCCAAACTCATCGGGAAATTACTCGTATTGGAGGGCTTTTGGTAACCGAAGTAACTTGCACTTATCTTGGGTACAGTATCTTGCAATACCAAGTCTCTAAACACGATACCATTGAGCTCTGTAGAAGCTGTGTCTGTTTCACTCGTAGCCGCGTTTTTGATATTGATACTACCCGTAAGCACGGCTCGAGGCCTAATTTTGCCTCCATAAATTGCGAGATTTATGATAGAACCGGGGGCTATGGTCGCTTGAGCAAGGCCAAACATACCAAAACTCACTCTGGAAACGTTTGCAACGGTAAAGTCAAACCTACCGTCTTTGGATATGATGGCTGTGTATTTTAGCTTATCGCCCCCATTGGATGAGTTGGCTACATTGGATATAGGCAGTACCATTTCGCCTCCCAATCCTCCACTTTGCACTTTGTTGGTTACGATCTCAAGATACAAATCGGTAATGGACATTTTCCATTTGCCCGCTCTACCATCTGCCAAAGTACTGGGTGGTGGGCTGCCCTTGGTAACCGAAATGTCAATAAGCGTAGAGGTACCGTTTCTGTCTAAAATGAAGTTCTCGGCTTTGGCCGTAATTTTTCTGCCGCCTTTTAACAAAAACTCTTTGGGAAACAATATCTCAAAACTTCGTACATAGAGCCCTCGCCAGAGCTTTACATCGGGTTCTCCGAAGGCTGCAAAATAGTCTTGTTTGTTTATCTTGGGAAAAATAGCTCCCGCAGGGTGACGCTCATCGCTGAAGTCTATGGTGGCGTTGCGTATGGCAAAGCCAAAGTTGTTGAGACCCGTAACACAGAAAGTAGGCACATTGACTGTAGTAAAAATATCATCAAAACCTCTAGCTATCGTAAGAATAGGAATGATCACATTGCCGGGCTTGGGTGCTCTTTTTTCTTCATCAAAGGGCTGCACAATGCTTCTGGATAGTTTGAGCTCTCCATTGATAGACAATTCTCTAAAGCCCTTACAATCTATAATGACATAGGTAAGACTTTTGGATGCCCCCGTGTTTTCGTCGTACCCCCCCTTGATGGTAAATGTATTGCCGCCAAAAGGTAGAGCCACATCGCCTAGCAATACGAGCTTGGCTTCGTCCATAATACCCCC
>JBOFGX010000042.1:0-4270 GCA_051649345.1 Leadbetterella sp.
CTACTTTATCTACAATTGATCAAAAAAGCATTGAAATGGGTACTAAATGTGCTCATTTGATTTTGAATAAAATTAAAAATAAAACTCCCAATACTGAAATTGAAAAAATCATACTTCAGCCTCAGCTTATTTTAAGAGAATCATCTAATTAAGAAAAAATGAAAACATTTATTACCGAAAATTTTCTACTCAGTAATACAACTGCACAAAAACTCTTTCATGGGTATGCCAAAGATTTACCTATTATAGACTATCATTGTCATTTACCACCCAACGAAATTGCACAAAACAAAAAATATGAGAATCTAACCCAAATATGGCTCAATGGTGATCATTACAAGTGGCGAGCCATGCGTACATTGGGTGTAAATGAGCAGTTTATTACAGGGAATGCCTCGGACAAAGAAAAGTTTGAGGCTTGGGCTAAAGTAGTGCCATACACGCTTCGTAACCCCTTGTATCATTGGACACATCTAGAACTTCTGCGGTATTTTGATATAAATGATTTACTCAATGAAAAATCCGCTCAAAAAGTTTTTCAAGAATCATCAGAAAAACTACAATCCGAAGAATATCAAGTACAGGGCTTGATCCGCAAAATGAAAGTGGAATCTATCTGTACCACAGATGACCCCCTTGACTCGTTGGAGCATCATTTGTCCTTGAAAGGCAACCTTAATGTATTGCCTACATTTAGGCCAGACAAGTTTATATTTATTGGCCAGTCCGCGTTCAACCTTCATACAGATAAGCTTCAAGAACTGACGCAGGTAGGCATCTCCAATTATGAGGATTATTTGACTGCATTGCAATCCCGAGTTGATTTTTTTGCTCTAATCGGTGGAAAACTGGCAGATCATGGACTAGAAAGTATTTCGTTTTTTACGCCTAATCAATTGAATATCGAAACCATTTTCAAAAATAAACGAGAAGGTAAGGAATTAACGGTTGCCGAAATCAAGTATTTTGAGTTTCATACCCTTTGGCAGCTTTGCAAAATGTATCATGGTCATAATTGGACGATACAGTTTCACTTGGGTGCTATACGAAACAACAACGACAGGATGCTCACTAGCCTTGGACCTGATACAGGATTTGACTCGATTGGTGATTATTCGCAAGCTCAAAACATGAGTGCGTTTTTGAACCTACTGGATTCTGAAAACAAATTATCCAAAACCATCCTATATAACCTAAATCCTGCTGATAATGAGGTATTTGCTAGTATGATTGGGAATTTTAATGATGGTACCGTCAAAGGCAAAGTACAATATGGATCGGCTTGGTGGTTTTTGGATCAAAAAGAGGGCATGGAAAAGCAGATCAATGCTTTATCGAGCTTGGGGATTTTGAGTGTTTTTGTAGGTATGCTCACGGATTCACGTAGCTTTTTGTCGTTTCCAAGACATGAATATTTTAGACGTATTTTGTGTAATCTATTGGGAAAAGACGTAGAGAATGGAGAGCTGCCGAATGATGAAAAACTTTTGGGTGAGATTGTCTCCAATATCTGTTATTACAATGCTAAAAACTATCTAAATCTCGACTGATGCTTCTATCCAAATCAAATACAGATAAACATACGTATCCCGTCAAAATTTTGCAATTTGGTACGGGAAATTTCCTTCGAGGTTTTATAGGTCCTCTTGTAGAGACTCTCAACGAAAGCCATGATTTTAAAGGAGCGATACAGATTATCAAGAATGTAAATGATCATTCCACTTTAAATCTGAACGACCAAGACGGTCTATACTATTTTATAGAACAAGGTATACAGAATCAAGCGGTCGTTTCTAAAACGAAAGTTATAAAATCTATTCATTCTGTCATCAACCCTTTCCGTGATTTTTCAGAATTTTTAGCTTTAGGGCTAAATCCAGAGCTAAAAGTGATTATTTCCAATACCACAGAGAAAGGCATTTTTTTTGATGAAACCGTGCTGGATCTAACCGTTTGTCCCGAAAACTTTGCGGCCAAACTTACTTTACTTTTGCACTTTAGATTCAAAAATTTCCGTGATCTGTCCGAAGATAAAATTGCGATAATACCTTGTGAATTGATCGAAAACAACGGCAAGATACTTAAGCAATGTATCTTGGACTATGCTCATCTTTGGAAATTGGATCCTGGATTTCTGCACTATCTAGATAGCCATATTCATTTTTACAATACTTTGGTAGACAGGATTGTACCGGGTTTTCCTTCCAATAAAACGACCAAACTCCCTTTTGTAGATCATTTTACAGTTATGGCAGAACCCTATTGGTTGTTTTTACTTCAAGGTAGTTCTATGATCTCTGAAATCTTCCCCTTAGAATCTCTTGCACCTCAGGTTCAATTGGTGGAGGATTTGTCTAAGCATCGAAACCTCAAAGTTCGTATTCTAAACGGTCTTCATACCCTCATGGTGGGATATGCGGCTTCTCATGGTATAAGTACGGTTCGGGAATTTATGGAAAACACACGTGCTTTTGAATACATCAAGAAATGTGCTTTTGAAAATATTATTCCGAGTCTTGATAGTCAAGATGAAATAGCCAAAGTATACACTCAATCTATTTTTGAACGTTATCTTAACCCCTACATCGAGCATAAAATAGGATCTATTGCTCTTAATAGTATTTCTAAATTCAAGGTGCGGGTTATACCTTCCCTGCTTGACTATTACAACAAACATTCCACTATCCCTCAACATTTGGTAGTGGGATTTGCCCAGCTTATATTTTTCTACCATCCTAATTTTGAAGACAAACCGTTTGAGGTCAACGATGACAAAAGGCAAGTGGATGTTTTACGTGAATTTTGGTCAGCTGAAATCAGCCCTACCACGATCCGTAATTTACTTTTTCATAATGAATTATGGGGTAATGACTTGCAACATGTACATAATTTGGGTGAGGTTTTGATAGAAGAATTATCCTTACTTACCGATCATTTAACAAAGGAAATTCATTTATGACAAAAATATTGAGCAAACTATACGTACAAGTCATCATTGGATTGATTCTGGGTGTTTTATGTGGTTTTTTGTTTCCGCAAGCGGCGGGATTTGGGGAGATCTTAAGTAAGAAGTTCATCGATTTGATCAAGATGATCATAGCACCCATTATTTTCTTTACGATTGTATTGGGCATAGCAAAAGCCCAAAGCATGGGTAAAGTAGGTAGAGTGGGTGGTAAAGGTTTACTTTATTTCGAAATAGTAACGACGTTTGCCATAGTAATTGGGCTTGCAGTAGGCTATATATTTGAACCCGGCAAAGGAGTTAGCACAAGTAATATAGATGTAAAAAAAGTTGAAAAATATATTACGCAAGCCAAAGAGCACAATTGGATAGATTTTGTAACCCACATTATTCCCGACAATGCATTTAAGTCATTTGCCGAAGGGGATATGCTTCAAATATTGGTTTTTAGTGTTTTGTTTGGTTTTGGGCTCAATAAGATGGGCGATAAATCTCAGGGCTTAATAACCACTTTCGAAAACATCAGCAAGGTTCTTTTCAATATTATGCATTTTGTCATGAAGTTGGCTCCATTAGGTGCTTTTGGAGGTATGGTATTTACGGTGGGTAAATTTGGTATAGTAACGTTGCTTTCTTTACTTAAGTTTATGGGAACCTTTTATATCACCGTGTTTTTATTTATCGTAATAGTGTTAAATATTATAGCTAAAGCGAATGGATTTAGTTTATTCAAACTCATCAAATATATACGTGAAGAAATTTTGATAGCCTTGGGAGCCAGCAGCAGTGAGCCGGTTTTGCCCAATTTGATGAAAAAACTAGAGCAAGCTGGCTGCAAAAAAGACGTAGTTGGTCTTATAATTCCTACGGGCTATAGTTTTAACCTCGATGGTACCAGTATTTACTTGAGTATGGCCATCGTGTTTTTGGCCCAAGCGTATAATAAAACTCTCGGAATACAAGAGATATTAACTATAGTTGGTGTTTTGATGCTTACCAGCAAGGGAGCCGCAGGTGTTACAGGGAGTGGGTTTATTGTATTGGCATCCACACTTTCGATTGTCAAGGTGGTACCTGTTGAAGGTCTCGCATTGATAGTGGGTATCGATCGCTTTATGAGTGAGGCCCGCACCATCACCAACCTCATCGGCAATACAGTAGCCACCGTCGTGATCGCCAAAAGTGAAAAAGAGCTGGATTGGGAGGTATATAGGAAGGTGGTGGGGTAAGGGGGAGGAAATATTATTTTTCTGTTAAAAAAAGCAAATTGCATCTCTTAACAATTTCAATTCCTTATTTAACTCA
>JBOFGX010000043.1:0-2190 GCA_051649345.1 Leadbetterella sp.
ACCGAGATCTCAAAAATATACAAAAGACAGTAGTTATCGTCAGCAAGTTTTTAGACGGTATAGAGCAAGATGAGCAAGTGGACTACAAAGTCATGATGAACTATATCAGCCAGTTACGAAAACAAAATACCCAACCCAAGCAGATCAATACAATACTGAGAGCCTTGCGGCACTTCTTTGACTATCTCAACCAAATCCAAGATTATAGCATTCATACGATCCCCGATTATAATCCAGCAGCAGGCTTACAAGTCAAAGACATACACCATAGAATTAGGCACGATTACCTGAGCCAAGAAGCCCTTGAAAACTTGGTAGAAAACTATATGGGCAACAAAAAAGTACTACTGGGACTACTGGTCTACCAAGGTCTGCGGATAGGAGAAATAGAACGCCTAGAAAAACAACACTTCGACCTCAGAAAAGGAACGGTATACATCACTAAAAACCATACAAACCAAGGCAGAACCCTCAAACTAGAAGCCAACCAAATCTATGATCTAGCTCTGCACATCGGAGAGCTACAAGGCGAAAAACTCTATCAAAAAAACGTCCAAGGAAAAGCACAAACCCTTTGCCAAGAATTACGAGAACTCAAACCTAGCGTACACAATTCACACCACCTTAGAGGAAGCAGAATCAGTCATTGGCTGCGGCATCACGACATCCGAGAAGTACAATATCTGGGCGGATTTAAAACCATAGCGGGAGTAGAAAAATACAAATCTGTGAACCTAGAAGACCTAGCCGAAAAGCTCAAAAAGTATCATCCACATTGATTCCCCGAGCCAAACACACACTTACCCTCCCTCCATAAAGTTTACAGTGAGCGAAGTCGAACTGCACGCCCTGCCCTTGGTTTTTGGTCATGGTTTTTGCAAAAAGTAAAAGCAAGACCGCAGCACATTTATTTTTTACTTAAAAATGGACTTAATGTTTTAGCGGAAATTAAAAAAATAAAAGAGCTGCTACATTAGGAAAAAGGCAAAAACACACGCCAAAAAAACCAAGGGAAGCTAAATAACATAAGGTGGCATTATATAACAGCCTCCTTGAAAACTCAACTTATTTTTTATGGGTAATGAGTCTATTATATAAAAACCTTATGTTAAATAGCCAGGGCAACCTCACGCTCAGTATGGGGAAGTAATCCCCAAACCCCTCGGGCTGCCTGTTGTCATGGTTTTTGCGAGTCTAACACACAGGTAGGAACTAGCCAAGGCATTCAGCTCTTGTCTATTCCTACCCACCCACGCAGCAAAAAACCATGCCAAAGCCAGCAAGGAAGAACACAAAGTGCTACTATAAAGACAGATACAGCCCCTCGAATGCAAAGGTCGCCTGCGAGCGGAATCTGTCTCAAGGTCAAGCCCTACGGGTTTTGTATTAAAAATCTCCATCCTTCCACTGCGTTACAGGTAGTATTTTTAATCCAAAAACCTTGACACAGCCCCCGCTCGCCCGCAAGGGGTGCATACGAGGTTCATTATCTGAGGCTATGGACTGCTCAAAAAAGTGAAATGAAGCTCTTTTTTTTCAATTGAAAGAAAAAAGCTATATTGCCTACAAATAAAGTTCTTTGAAAGGAGAGTAAAGCCTTGCTGAAAAATACCAAAAAACAGAAGTCTATACAGGATTAGGAAATAATGGTGTCAATATGGTGGATCCAGATGGACAGTTTTCAGGAATGTTTACGTTTTTTAAAGATTTAGGTACGACTATGTTTCTTCGTGGGGGACTGGATTTTACAAGTAAATCATCTCGTCGTGATGCTTGGAAGGAATTTGACCCGAGTGCCCCCTGGTCTAAAACCGATAAGGCAAGACAAATAGACAAAGGCTTGTTTCAGACAGATCCCAATCGAACTAGATTGGGAAATGCTTATTTATTGTTTTCTAGATTTACACTAGAATTACCCCAAACTTATCTAGGCAATAAATACTCTCACATGCGAAATGCTTTTGGCTATGTAGACAATGTTGAATACTATGGTGGTGCTACATTGGTTAATAGGGTAAATGATCCTTTGAATAAAGGTGGCTGGGGTCTTACTTTAGGTTCTTATATCAATTCCCAGAATATAAATGACCCTGATTTACAAAATGACAACTTATTTATGCACGAGTATGGTCACACATTACAAAGTAGGCTAACAGGGCCTTTATATCTTTTCAAAGTAGGAATACCTAG
>JBOFGX010000044.1:0-22363 GCA_051649345.1 Leadbetterella sp.
TGGGTGATGATAAAGGACCATCCAATATGGCGGCATAAGTAGGTAAGGAAATGGCAGTACCCAAAGCCAATCCCAATTTTTGTAAAACAATTCTTCTATTCAATTTGATCGGTGTTTTATGTTAAAATAAAGCTCATAAAATTAGCAATATTTTCTATTCATAATTCAATTAAAACATGATTTTTTTACAAATTATAATATTAAATTTTCTAAAAAAAATCCCGAACCTTTTTTGGATTCGGGATAATTAGGTTCTTAAACTAGAATTACGTACATGCCATTCAAAAATATAGAATTCTAAACCTTGATTTTAAAAATTGCTTTTATTTCCAAAATTAAATTCCATCAGTATGCCGGTTTAAGTAAGCTATAAATCTGCAACCTAAAGAAGGATTTTTATTAACAAGGAATTACATCCGTCTAAGAAACGAAAGTAAAATTCACTTGGGTCACTTCTCTATCATTCTCAAATAAAGAGGATTATAGCCCTTATTATTAATACCAATTAATCCGTAAACAGTTTCTCCTTTCTTAATTTCTTTGTTCATTAGATTATTCTCAATAAGTTCATTCTTAAACTTACTATTTGCTACACCTGCAACTGCCATATTGCCTAACATGAGGGAGGGTCCTAGGACGTAGCCTATTGGATACTGATTACTTGAATATCGGTTTTCATTTTGAACGGTGACCGTTAAAGTTGTAAATGTAAATAATGCATACGGTATATACCCCAACACATGCTGTTTAATCTTATTCTGAACATAATCAGGTTCTAACAATTGCACTTGATTGTTTCCAATAAAGATTCCTGCATTTTTCCCAATAATAAGTGTTGAATCTGATTGATTTGTTATTTTTACTGCAATAACTTCTAATCCTTTTTTTCGTTCTTTCTTCGCTAGCTTTCTATTTTTTGCTTCTTTCAATACGGCATACTTATAGGATAGTTCAATTTTCTTTTCGTCTGTCTTATTTACATAATTCAGTTGAGAGGGTTTAATCATTCTGTATCTACTAGCACACCCAGATAAAGCCAATAAGATAATGAATAAAACAAGATTAGGGAAACTTTTTTTCATTTCAAAAATAGTTTAATGGTTTATAAAAAATTAAATACATAACAAAAGCATCTTATAAAATCTATTTTTTATCTTTTTTACGAAAAAAATTAGATTTATATATACTTACTTCGTCTGTCCTGACTGAATGAACTTATTACGCGTCTTAGCTATACAAGCATTCTTAACATAACACTTAGATATTTTTTTTGCATCGCGTATGGTAAGTAAATTATTCATTCTCTATTAAAACCTAAGAACTCGCGGGGTTGTGAATTAAGAATTATTGGCATTAATATTGTTTAGCTTTAAGGAAAAAATAAACTATTGAAAAACATTTACATATTTATTCTCCTGTATTTTTCAATCCTATCACCTATACTTTCTCAAGATAATTCTATTGACTTACTGCCTTATATGGAGGTTAATTTCAAACCAAAAGATTCAAAAGAAATAAAATCAATTGTTGTAGACAATGTTGAGATTGGCACAATAATCAAAAGTACGGGCTTCAATAAATTTGTAACCCAAAACGGTGATTACACGATTACACCAGAATCCTACAATATTCAAGTTACATTAATAAAAGATTCAAAAAATAAAATAATAGGTTTATCCCAGAAAAGAAAGGACAAATATATCATAGGATGTCAGGATCGAATTTTTACGCTTGAGAAAAACTACGATAATCTTCAATACAAATTACAAGAACACCTGCCAGAACAATTAGCAAGTATTGAGCAATCACCCAAGGTTTTGGTATTGAATACAAACTCAAAAAATAAGATGGTCATACATCATAGAATTGATGCTGTGCCCATTGAGTTAATACCTGTACTAGAAAACACCCTAGGTATCGATAAGACTGTCAATAGAATGCGGCTTTGGAGTGCGATTTCGTCTATACCTTTTTCAACGATTTACTTTTTGATTAGAAATAAAAATACGTACCAATGAATAAACTGTTGTTTATCATTCTTTGCTTTTACTCTTGCCTAGGGATTAGTCAAAATCAAAATTCTCTTCTTTGGGAAATTTCAGGAAATGGATTGTCCAAAAAATCCTATTTATACGGCACTATTCATCAAATCTGTAGTAGCAACGCCTACATATCGCCTCAGTTCAAGAAAATTATTGAAAGTTCTGAGGAAGTATATCTTGAGATTAATTTTGAAGATGAAATCAACAATTTTGAAGGACTCTATGATAATTTTTTAAAAAATGGAAAAACTCTTAGTAGCTATTATACACACGACGAATACTTAAAACTAGAAAAAGCATTTAAAAAGAACTTTAGACCGAGAGGGATTCAATTAAAGCAATTGGAAAATTATAAACCGGATAAAATCATCCCTTGGATTATAAGAGAGAAAACATATTGCTATCGTTGGACATCTTATGAAGAATTGATTTCAAACATTGCCAAGAAAAAGAAGATCAAGATCAAAAGTATTGAATCTATGCGGGATAGAAAAACCGACAATGACAGCACCGTAAATGCAAAGGCACGATTTCTATATTCATTGATTTCTAATGAGAGACTAAGAGACTCTTTAACAAACGAATACCTAAAACTAGTTGAAGAATATAAAGAAGGGAGTATAGACAAAATCTACCAGTCAGCTACAAAAGAACAAAATCCGACAGAAACCTATTATTTGCTAGATTTCAGAAATAATTTATGGATACCAAGAATGGAGAAAATATCTTCAAAAAAATCAGTCCTATATGCTGTAGGAGCAGCACATTTGGGTGGTGAAAACGGATTATTAAATCTACTCCGAGATGAAGGGTATATCTTGAAACCTATTCTTTCTACTAAATGAAAAACAAGTATGCATTCCCATTCGATACATATCCATTGATTTAGTTCTTTGTAAGTTTCTCAAAAACATCAATCCGATTCAATGCGTCTTTAGCATTTGTCTTTACGGCTAGAGTTTTTGCCTCTTCTAAACTCTTTTGAGCGGCGGACTTATCCCCTTCGTACAATTGAATACGAGCGGTTTCAATAAAATACTCCGATTTAAACTGATCTTTGTCTATTTTAGGAAACACGGCTGTTAACCATTTTTTTGCTTCATTTATATGAGCTACCTCTTTGAAATTATCATTGACTACTCGTACAAAATACAATTGACTTAGATAATTATCTAGCTGGGTATTGTACATTTTACGGACAATCTGCATGGCTTCCGCCTCTCTTTTTTCTTTAATGAGAGCCTTCACTTCAAACTCCCATAAAAACGAATCTGCATATTGACCTGCAGCAACAGTTTTCATTTTCTCTCTGATATCCAATAGTTTATTGTAATCATAGGTTTTCCCTATTTTTCCCAATAAGGAATATTGAATGGCTCCACCCAGTGTACTATACCCTTCATTTTCATGACCGGCTTTGTTGCCGTATTGATTGGCCAAATTTACATTTTGAAACCAATGTTGTATAAAACCATTCTCCAAATCCGAAATACACTGCTTGGTAATCAACCAAGATTCTTCCGTACTCAGTTTTTCTTTCGGATAAATTTTGAACATCTCATTACCAACAGAGACGCAATGTGTTGAATCATTTGTAAGACGAGCATAGGAAGCAAAACTTATCAAAAAATTCATATCTCTATCCCCCGATGCAAATCGAGAAGCATAGTTGATCGAATGATTTTTAGGATCTGATGCCACTTTGGCAAGATTGACTAATGCCTTTGCATCTGGAGACGCTCCCATTCCCATATGCTGGATTTGACCATCACCATTGAAAAACATAAACTGAGGAAAACTATGGAAAGTCAGTTTACGATCTCTCAAAAATTTTTCTTCTGCTTTGTCATTTAGCTCAATTTTATAATTGATAAATCGAGAATTGTAGGCTTCAGCTACTTCAGGCTTATTAAAAAACGGAGCAATGCTCATACACACAGGACAGGTTTTTAGATAACCTTCTATGAACAAAAGCTTATTTTGGGCCTTTGCTTTTGCCAATGCTGTGTTAAGATTCGTTTCCCAATTTACTCCAGCAGTTTTTGGAGCAACAGGTGCAACGGGTTTGGGTTTTACTTGGGCTGATGTTCCTAAAATCGAAAATATCGTCAAGAATAGTAAAATAGTGTGTTTGAGCTTCAACATATATAAATTAAAAGATTATAAAATTAATACCAATTAAACAATATGACAAAACAATTCCAGTACAAATGGGTCGTTTTTTGTGTAAAACTAGAGAATGTTTTCAAGATTGTTTGTTAACAATTGGTTAAAATGAATCTATTCTCACTGTCAGTATTAATTTTACGTGCCCTAACTTAGTAGAAAAATATAGCTTGATTTAAAAGTATCTGATTTTAAAAAGTCCCTATGCCCTCAAAAGTGAATTACGTTTGGAAGCTCATATTTTTTCTACTATTTCTACTTTTGACTATTTCTCAAAAATCAATCGGGCAAGATTTCTTTCTAGTTCGAGGTAAAATTTCCGACTCTACTGGGCAAACTATACCCAACGTAAACATACGTTTGTTTCAAGAAAACATAGGCACTCAATCCAACAGCCAAGGAGAATTTAAACTTAAATTATTGAAAGGATACAATAAGCTTATTTTCACTTCTGTGGGATATAAGCCCCATTTTGAGGAAATTGT
Source organism: Leadbetterella sp. (assembly GCA_051649345.1). Lineage (GTDB taxonomy): Bacteria > Bacteroidota > Bacteroidia > Cytophagales > Spirosomataceae > Leadbetterella. The sequence continues at coordinate 4,694 of JBOFGX010000044.1, forward strand.
AGTAGAAAAAGATCAAGATCTCAATTTAATACTGACTCCTGATATAACTGTTTTGAATGAAGTCGCTATTCGACTCAAACAAAAAGATCCCGCCTACCAAATCATGAAAGACGCTATAGATGCACGTGAGAATAATCAGCGATCATTCCAAAACATGCATTTTAAGACTTACACAAAAAGCATTGGTTATCTTAAAAAAAACAATAAAGACACGCTTGTTTCTTGGTATGAAGGAATAGCTACTGTCACGAAAGGAATAGATAAAAACCAAATAAAAGAAACGAAAGAGGGCGTTAAAAAATGGGGAGATATGCAAGACTTGTTTTACACTTCCTATACAGATGGGGATTTCAATTTTTACAAAGGCAATATTTTTTGTTCTCGAATAAGTCCCAGTACCTACATCGGACCATTAAGTAAAATGGCATTGCTAGGGTACAAGTTCAAACTGTTATCCTCATATTATGTAAATACCCAAAAAGTGTATAGGATCAAAATGACCCCTAGAGACGCAAGTAATGCTTTTTTTGAGGGCGTTGTCGAAATTTTAGATGAGAGCTTTCAAATCAAAAACCTACAACTAAAATTTAGTAGTAAAGGACTTATCGTTTTCAATTATTTTGAAATAAAACAAACATACAGACAAAGCTTAGGGAGATCTGTCGCAGACACAACATACTTTACATGGAAAAGAAAAGATAAAAAGCATGGCAATACACTTTTTATCTCGAGTGAATTCGAATTTGACAAGCCCCTTTCGAAAGGTTTTTTTGGAAATGAATTGGGTAGTGTAGAGCAGGAAGCCTTTAAACGTGATTCTAGCTACTGGCAAGAAAAGAGAGGATATGTATTAGATTCTCTAGAGAATATTGCTCTATTGAAACGATCCACCTATGAAAAACGAATCAACTCAAAACAATATCTAGACTCTATTGATAAATTCACCAACAAAATCACATTCAGTCGTTTGACAATAAGAGGTATTGAAAGAATAAATAGGATAAATCAATCTACTTGGTTTTTTGCCCCTGCTATAGCAGTATATAACCCTTTTGGAATTGGGGGTGCCAGAATTGGCTATGGAATTGGATACTATAAGCGATTCAAAGATAAAAAAGCACTTTGGTTTAACTCGTACCCCTCATATGGTCATCTGAATAATGATTTTCGAGGAACCTTAACCTCAAGCTATCTATATAATCCATTTAAGCAATCTCGTATTGGTATAGAATTGAACAAGGATATCAGATTAATAAATGAAAATGAAAGGTTAGTCGATATTCTTAAAAGAACCAATTTATACTATTATTTTGGAGTTGATTTAAAACATGAAACTGAATATTTCAACGGATTAAAATCTAATATTTCTTTAAGCTTAAAAAACCGAAGTGATTTAACAAGGATCAAACCAGCAAAATTTGAAGATCAAATTTTTGTAAACAACCCGCTATTGACCTTTCCAACCACAAATCTAGTAGCATTGGGGATTTCTATGGATTATACCCCTGGTCAACTCTACCTTCGTGAGCCTTACCAAAAACTGATTTTAGGAAGTAAATATCCTACTTTCAGAATAGGTATTAAGCAAACATTTGACCCAAACAATTCTATGAAAAAGGCTTTCAGAACTTTTAATATGGAAATTTTTCAAAACAAAAATTTGGGTATTGCAGGCACATTAAATTATACCGTCAAGTCCGGGGTATTTCTAGACACAGCTTCTCTATCCGTGATGGACTATAAATATTTAAGAGGGGGGGACAGTTATTTTCTCTTTTCCCCTTTGACCAACTATCAATATTTACCAACTACAATTCCAATCAAAAAATGGCATTTACAATCTCATTTTACACACCAATTCAATGGCCTACTGATATCAAAAATCCCATTATTGAACAAAACGGGGATCAAAGAAATGATCGGTGGAGGGTATTTATGGGCACCTGAATACAAACTTAATTATACAGAATTCCTAACCGGAATAACCAAAGTAGTCAAAATTGGTAGATTCTACGTGCGTTCTGGTGTATATTATGTAATCTCAAATTCTAATGTTAATGGTTTTAGAGATGGCTTCAAAGTCTCTTTCGATTTCTTCAATCCGTTTAAAAACACCTATAATTTTTAGAAAATTGAAAGTACCTTTGAAAAAAAATATAGAATGAAAATCTACGGAATACCCAATTGTAATAAAATGAAAATTGCCTTTGATGAACTTACATCCAAAGGCATTGATTATGAATTTCATGACTACAAAAAGAAAGGTATTGATACCTACACATTAAACACTTGGATTGACAAAGTAGGCATTGAAAAACTGATCAATAAAAAAGGAACCACCTATAAAAAATTAGAAGAAAACGAAAAAATAGCCTTAGAAAATGTAGAATTAGCTATCGAAATTATTCAAAAAAACACATCTATGCTAGTAAGACCCATTTACATGGATGAACAAAATGAAATCCAATTTATAATATAAGATACTAATTATAAGAAACAAAAAAGACAACAAACGACAACACACAATTACATCCGAATACAAATAGGTAAAAACCGATTCGTTTTTTGAGACATGTTCAACTTTGCATTGTCGATCTGGAAGTCATATTAAACCCAGAGAGAGAATGTTAAACTTTTAAAAATATACAAACATGAACTCAGTAAAACTTTTAGGCAATGTAGGTGCAGACGTAAACACCTTCCAATTTGAAAAAGGCAAAAAGGTATCATTCAGTTTTGCAACTACAGAAACGTATACCAACAAAGAAAATCAAGAAGTAAAAACCACCCAATGGCATAGAATCATAGCTCTAGGAAAGGTGGCCGAAAACTGCGAAAAAATCGTCTCTAAAGGCAAGTTTTTGAATGTAGAAGGTAAAATCACTTACCGAACATATCAAAATTCCAATCAGCAGAATGTGACGATCACAGAAATTGTAGCGTTGAGCGTTGCTGAATATTCAAAAGCAAACTAATCTCTAAACTTTAAACAAAAAATATCATGAATAGCGTACAACTCATTGGAAACGTTGGTAGCAATCCCAATATCCGAACATTTGAAAAAAACAAATTGGCTTCTTTTAGTCTCGCTACCAACAAATCGTTTGAATCCAAAGATCAGGGCGAAATTAAGCAAACTCAATGGCACAATATTGTAGCTTGGGGAAAAGTAGCCGAACAATGTGAAGAACTCATAGCAAAAGGTAAATTTATTCGTATCGAAGGAGAACTAAGAACTCGACATTACATGGATCACGAAAATAGAAAAATTTACATTACAGAAGTAGTTGCCAAACATGTAGAAGAAGTAGCCCCTAAACCAAAAACCAAGACTTTCTTCTTATAAAAAATTGTATTATTTCAGATGAAGTATCAGGCTTGGTTATGAGAAAAATAGATTTGAGGGACAGAATTTTTTATCCGCATATGCAGCCATAGCTGCATTTTGGACAAAAAAAATGAGTACCGAAAAAGATATGATGGCATCTTTTTTCGCAATAAATTTCTAATGCGTAATCTGGAACTATGCTAGAATTTCAAGAAGGTTGCAATTCTATTGCAGCCTTCTTAAAAATGAATCATAAATTTATACCTGTGAATAGTAGTTAGTCGCCCCTCAAAAACTCATAAATATTTAAATATCAATTTGTTATTATAATTTTTTATCAAAAAAAATACCGAAAAGTAATCAATATCAGCAAAAAGCTGGTATTTTCTCTTTTTTTGACGGCTGCCCTATTCGGGCGGAACATACTTTTTGATTGGTCAAAAAGCCGTACGGACGGACCCAAGCCAAAAACCCACAAGCGAAAAATTGTCCGAATTTTTCTCCTCAACTTGTCCCTATTCTTGAAAAATTCAGGCCAACACTCTTTCGCTTGACCTCAGCCGCACCTCATTTGCTGAAAAATTTCTCTTTTTGTACTTTTTGAGGGTCGACTAGTTAAATGAAGGCGTTCTGATAATTTTAGATATAGTCAACCTACAACCCAAAAAATGCTGGTATAATCAAGTTTTGTTTTCCTTGTTCCAATTTAACAAATATTCGCCCTTTTGATATTGTATGGAACACTTGAAAACTAGAATTTTGATCAAGTATATCTTCTTTATAAAAAACAATTTTGCCTTTAACATCATAAACTAAAACCTTAGTCTGCCCACCAAAAAACGAATCTGGAATATCACGTATAAACAATTGATTATCCTTAAATATAGCTTTTGTATTACTACTAGGATCAACACCCAATATAGTTTTGATAGGAGTTGCATTCACAAACTCAAAACCCCCAATATCAATCGTACCTTGAGAGATTCGTGTGTTAGCATTTACAGGATGTACATATTCAAATACAGGTACCAAAGAAAAATTGCTAGTTGTTTTACCAAGGTTGCTACCTTTGTTGATCAACCCTGAACTTGCATTTAGTTTATAATCGTACTTGCTGGGATCCACAAAACCCAATCCATTTATAGATACCGATACTCTATTAGAGGCAGAATCAAGTTTATTACTTCCTCCGCTTGCGATAACTGTACCTACACCTGCAAATACATTGTTGTACACTTTTAAACTTGGTAGGGCACTATTTGTATTAAAAAAACTCCCTCCAGCCGTACGCTCATTAACAAGGGTATTGTTTATGAGATATACTTCATGTGGGGGTCTGTTGCTCATTGATTCTAAACCATAGCCTATCAGGTTCCCATTTTGTCCCCTTGGACCTTGATGAATACTATTTCCCATAATAACAGCTATACCACCGTCAGGAAGATCGATCTCCCTACTAGCATTACCAGTAGCTTCGTTTGTGATACGATTGTACAAAACGTAATTTACTCTGGCTCGAGATTTTATCTCATGCCCCACATTGGCATGATGAAAGTAAGAAAAACGAACAATTAAGGAATCTACTTTCCCAATATAAATATTATGTGACTGTCCGTCCCCAAAGCCATTGTAAGCAAACTCACTTTTCTCTATTCGTATTACACCTCCGCTATTAGCTGTTAAAATTCCGTTTTCATTGTCATGGAAATAGCAATTTTTTACTGTAACGCCCAAACCGTCCAGTCGAATACCTGCACCATTTTCATCGGGTACCTTGGCTTCTGAAAATTCAATGTTTTCTACTGTAGTATTATTACCTCCCAATACCCAAATACCCTTGCCCGCAGCATTCTTTCCATTGGCTTTAAAATGAGGCCTACCTCCTACTCCTTTGATTACTAGATTATTTTTTGTCCACACACATACCTCTCCCGAGTAAATGCCTGCATCAATCAAAACTGTATCCCCGTGATTAACAAGACCCACAACTTCACTTGGTTTTTTGTACTGTTTGGTTGGACCCACCAACCAACTCGTAGCGAAGCCATGTATTTGAAAAATACTAAACATGAGTAGTAAATTTGTCTTCATAACGCTAGTGTTTTATTAAAAACGCTGTCATAGTAACAATATCCCAATAATCAATCGCTTACTGTTTTTAAGGCAAATTCATATAAAGAGTCTGACTGCTTTTTAAGATAATAGGCTGAAAACCAAAACATCAAATTGAAAATTGAAATTACAGACATAAAAATGTACAGTTCTTTATTTGAATTCATTTTGACAGAAGCATAGATCAAAACAGGTAGGCCAACAAGAGTTAGAAAAAAGATGAATATTTTACTCATTTGAGCTCTTTCGTCTAATAAATCACCCATGGAAACATAGGTTAGAATAGTTATTAATCCATTATCGTACGAAATGTCGGCATTCACTATTTCTTTTTCGTTATTGTTGTCGTTATGACTTATTACAAATAAGGAACTAAATTTTTGTTCTTTTTCTAAAAATATACTGGTTTTTGAAATATAAATACCAATATCATTGTGTTGCTTTCGTTTACTCTCTTCCAAAAAAACACTTTTTATTTCTTCCCAGCTTTTATCCGTAGCAACTTCATATTCAAAGGCAAGTGATCCCGAAAAATATACAAATTTTATTTTAGTCCAGAGCTGAAGTATGGTCATTTTCTCAAATTATAAACACATTCAAACAACTTTAAAAATACATGTAATGAATCTAATTAGTTTTAATGCTGAATAAAATTAAGCTAAATTTAAGCTACTTATTTTTACAAAATACTGGTTACTAGATAATTTTGATAAAATTTTAACAAAAATAAAAAACCTATTATTTCTTCTCTTTTTTACACATTTTGGAGCAATCGCTCAATATAAATATGCAGTCGGTATTCGCTTTGATGATAGCGAAGGTATTACATTCAAAAACAATAAACCCAGGGGCGTATCATTTGAGGGTATATTAAGTGGTTTTGGAAATGGGCTCAAGGGCACCTTTTTAGCTCAATGGAAGCAAAAAGCATTCTCCACAGGAAACTTTCAATGGTTTTATGGCTTTGGAGGTCACATAGGATCTGTAAATTCGAGATTCAGAAAAAAAGGATATTACCAAGGATATAGACAAGTAGGAATCGATGGCATATTGGGGCTTGAATATACATTCAGCGAAGTACCCATAAACCTCAGTATAGATTGGAAACCCGAGTTCAACTTGGTGAACAACACGGGCTTATATGTTTATAACTTTGGATTTTCGGCACGATTTGCTATAAAGAGGTAAACTACGCTACAGTACTTTGGATTGATTAGTCTTCTTAAAATACTGATTATAATATTCTTATTGCTCATTTTCTTTGAAACTAAATACTGAAAAATGATCAACATTCGCTAAATCCTATTATTGCCTTTTTTTTGATATCTGCCTTATTCAGGCGGAACTTACTTTTTGATTGGCCAAAAAGCCGTTCGGACGGACCCAAGCAAAAAAACCTGATACGGCACTCCGGCAAGCCATAAATTGTCCGAATTTTTTCCCTCTACTCCTCCTTTTATATAAAAAATTCAGGCCAACACGCTATGGCTTGACCTCAGCCGCACCTCGTTTATAGAGAAATTTATCTAATAGTACTTTTTAGGGACCGACTAATTAAATTAATTAAGATCAATACTATTTATTAAACACCAAATAGTTAAATAACCCCTACTCCATCACCACCTTGTGATCCCGATCAATATTGGTATTCTTATCAAACTCAAAATCAATGTATTTGGCTTCGCCTTCTTTTCCTATAATGAGCTGCTTGGTTCTACCTACCTCCACATTATCAGCATCGTATACTTTTAATGAAATAGATTTTTTGAAGGTTTTATCAAATATCATATATACGTTAAGCACGTTGTGCTTGCCCCCATTTTTACTATCCAATTTGACTTTACCTAGGCTCAAACCTTTGTTTTTCAATACATCCGTAAGTTCAATATTGATTTTGGTTGCATTTTCAACTCCTTTTTTGATGCCCTTGTATACTGTAGAAGTAGATTTACCCAGCTTTTCGCTTGCATCTGAAAGCCTTTCGTTTCCTTTATCGGTTTGGCAGGCCATAAAGCCTACCAAAACTACGAGTGTCAATAGTGTTCTAATCATATAGGTTTTATAGAAATTATAGTCCAGTCGCAACTGTTCCACTTCCACGAACATCAATCAATGCTTTTCTGATATTCTGACTTCTAAACAAGCCCATCGGATCCAATGCTCCGCCAGCTTGTAATCTAGCTTCGGCTACCAAAGAGCGTACATCTGTACGGAAAGCATTTTGTAAAATTTCTTGTGCCCTTACCACATCATTGGCCATTTGTGCTTCAGAAAGAGCCTTTCTGTCTACCGATAAAGCCTGAGCATATGATATCATGATAGCCTCAACCGATTGTAACAAGTCCTCCAAAGGATCTTTTACGTTATGACTGGCATCAATCATCCAGCCCAAATCTTTGGCATGATTGAGACCATAGGTATCCATACCGTCGACTAACTCACAGAAAATCAAGAATAACTGATAAGGCTTGATACTACCCGTCGTAAGGTCATCATCCCCATACTTAGAATCATTGAAATGGAATCCTCCCAATTTACCTTTCATCATCAGCAATGCCACAATCTGCTCGATATTGGCATTGGGCAAATGGTGGCCCAAATCTACCAAAACTTGGGCTTGATTACCTAGATCGTTGCAATACGAATGTGACATACCCCAGTCTCCTACCGTCATCGAATAAAAATTAGGCTCAAATGCTTTGTATTCAACAAACATTTTCCAGTCCGACGGCAAAGCCGCATAGATCTCTTTTAGGCTCTCCAATGTATTTTGGTAAGCATTTCGAAAATTCAATTGCCCCGGAAAACAAGACCCATCCGATAACCAAACGGTCAATGACTTGGAACCAAGTTCTACACCGTGCTTAATTACGTCTATATTATGATCAATCGCTTGCTTACGTGTAGCTTTGTTTACATGCTGCAAAGAACCAAATTTATAGGAATGAGCCTGATCTTTTTGGTCTTGAAAGGTATTGGAATTGACCGCATCAAAAAGTAAGCCTTTCTCGGAGGCTAACTTCTGAATATCTCCGTAGTTTTTGGGTATATCCCAAGGTATATGCAAAGAAATCGCTCCTGATGATTTATTCAATGAATGCAGTAATCCCACATCCTCTATTTTTTCTTCTAAGCTTCTGGGCTCTCCAGCACCTGCAAAACGTCCAAACCGAGTGCCTCCCGTGCCCAATGCCCAAGATGGAATGGCTATTTGAAAATCAATCAGTTTTTTTATAATGGCATCTGCATTTTCGATTTCACTTTTGGTAAAAGCTAATTTTGCTTGATGCTTTTTAAGCAAATCTTCGTTTTGGGAAGCTATACTTTGCGTAATATTCATTTCTACTTTTTTTTATAATCAAAAAATTATCTATAAAAGCCCATGGCCACTCCACCGTCTACATTCATGGCATTTCCGGTGGATTTGGACAGCAATCCTCCTACAAATGCATAACATGCATTGGCAATATCCTCGGGAAGAATGATTTCATTGAGCAAGGTTCTTTTTGCATAATAGGCGGGTAACTCTGCTATTGTAATACCATAGGCTTTGGCTCTACCTTCAGCCCAACCGCCAGCCCAAATATTGGAATCAGCGATTACGGCATCTGGGTTCACCATATTGACACGTATCTTATCTGCTCCTAACTCAGCTGCCATCAAACGCGTCAAATGTCCTTGTGCGGCCTTTGCTGAACCATATCCAGGATTATTTGGACCTGAAACAACGGCATTTTTAGAAACAATATTCAGAATATCCCCTCCAAAACCTTGTTTTTTCATAACAGAAACTCCAGCTTTGGACACTATAAATTGCCCTTTTACTAGAATATCATACAATCTATCCCACTCTTCTAAGGTATGTTCTTCTATGGATTTAGAAATACTGATACCTGCATTGTTAACTACGATATCTACACCACCGAACGCTAAACAAGCATCTTTCATGGCAGTTGCAGCCGATTTTTCGTCTGTAACATTCAAAATAGTGCCCGATACAGAATCTTTGCCGTATTTGCCTTTGAACTCTTCGACTGTAGCATCTAAACGCTCTTTGTTGATATCGTTTAGTACTACACATCCACCTTCTTCTACGAATTTTTTGGCGATTGCCTTTCCAATTCCACCAGCAGAACCTGTGATAAGTGCTACTCTACCGACCAATGATTTGGGCTTGGGCATACGCTGAAGTTTGGCTTCTTCTAGCAACCAATACTCTATATTGAAAGCCTCTTGACGGGGTAAAGCCGTATATTCTGAAACCGCCTCTGCCCCTTTCATCACATTGATGGCATTGGTATAGTATTCGGCGGCAAGCCTCGCTGTAGTTTTATCCTTCGAAAACGTAAACATCCCTACGCCTGGATACAAGATCACCACGGGATTGGGATCACGCATAGCTGGAGAATTGGCGTGCTTGCAACTTTCGTAATATTCTGTGTATAATTTTCTATATTTCTCAAAAGCCGGTTCCAAAGCTGCTTTGATTTCGGCAGTATTGGACAAATCTTCTGTCGGTTTTAAATCCAAAACCAATGGAGAAATCTTGGTGCGTAGGAAGTGATCCGGACAAGACGTACCCAAAGGAGCCAATCTCCCTAAATCATTGGAATTGATAAACTCCAATACCCGTGCATCATCTGAAAAATGCCCTACCATCTTTTGATACGAAGAGCAAAAACCTCTTAAAATTGGAGCAATAGCAGCTGCTTGTTCCCTTCTATTCTCCTCTCCTAGGCTTTCGATTGATTGTCCTCCAAAAACGGGACGGGTTTTACCATAATTATCCTCCAAATACTGCCCGCATGTCTCGATTACATCCAAGGTATTGACATAACTTTCATAGGCTGTGTCTCCCCAAGTAAACAAACCGTGAGAACCCAACATAATTCCTTTTAGCTTTATGCCCTTCGATGCGGCTTCATCCAAGCATCTTTTGAGATTTAATCCCAATTCAAAACCGGGACGTTGCCATTCTACCCAACCAACCGTACCTTGAAACAAATCATGGGTTATTTTCTTACCATCTTTGGCTGCTGCAATTGCAATGGCTGCGTCAGGATGCAAATGATCGATATGTTTGAATGGTAAAAATCCATGTAGAGGCGTATCAATAGAAGGAGCTTTGGACGCTAAATCAAATAAACAATTATTGAACAACGCCACCATTTCGTCTTCAAATTGGATACCTCTGTACACTTTTTGAAGATTAAGCAATCTATCCATATACAAGGACGCACAACCCGAACGAGTAAGTGTCCCTACATCTCCACCTGATCCTTTGATCCACATAACTTCTACATCAGAACCCGTTAAAGGGTCTTTATCAGTGATTTTTACGGAAGTATTACCACCACCATAATTGGTAAGCCTAAGATCTGCTCCCAATAAATTGGACCGATAAATAAAAAGATCTACTTCATTGGAGATTTGGGCTGCTTTTTTGTCATCCCATAAGTACGAAACGTGCTTGTATGATTTCATTAAAAAATGGATAAATCTATATAAAACATTAAAACTAAAAAAAACTTATTTGATGGAATTGCCTATTCCAACGATCACAATAGATGCTATGATTAAAAGAATGCCTACTACAAAAGTTGTAAATGTATTGGATCGAACACCCTTCCACTCCTTCAAAACCAAGCCCCAAATATTGGCTGTAAGGATAATTGTTGCCATGTGTAAAATCCATGAACTAGCTCCATTACCCAGCTTACTTTCTCCCATTCCATAAAAAAAGAACTGTAAAAACCAAAGGGTTCCCGCTAATGCTGATAGCAATAAATTACGGGTAAATGGCTTTTGCGGATCTGTAAAATTTGAAGCTGACTTGTTTTTGAAATGCAAATAGGTCGTCCAAATAAAGTTGGTCGTAAGACCACCCCATAGAATCACAACAAATGTTACATTGTTTTTAAACAAAGGATTACAACCCAATTGCTCCGCTGCATTTGCTAAAGACTCTCCTTTTTCTATACCAAAATTAAAAAACGAACTTAAAATCCCAGAGAAAACAGCAATTACAAGACCTTTTGGGATATTAAATTCAGAATTGGATTCGCTTTGGCTAGTATCTGCGAGATCTTTTTCTTTCATCATACCTGCTCTACCACAAACAATAATCCCCAAAATACACACCAAAACTCCACCCAAAACAAGCTGTCCTCCTGGTGTATTGAGCATCTGTGTGAATGTGGTTTTCCCTTCCACAGGGTTGAAATCATAGTAAATAGCAGGAACCAATGCACCAAAGGCCGAACAAAAACCAAGTACGATTGAGTTACCTAATGACATACCTAAATATCGTACACCCAAACCGTAAGTAAGACCACCTATACCCCATAAAAGCCCCATTGTAAAAATCGTTTGCTTGACAGAAAAATCAGCAGCAGATATTACGCTCCAAAAGTCATTAATTGTTAGGTATGCGGCTAAAGGGGGCAAAATTAGCCATGAAAACAAACCACCAACAATCCAATAGTTTTCCCAAGCCCAGCCTTTTACTTTTTTGTAGGGCATATAAAAACTGCCCGATGATACACCACCAATAGTGTGAAAAATAATCCCAAAGAGAGATTCCATAATGTTTAAGTGTCAATATAGGTTTAGAAAAAAGGCCATAGACCTTCATTTAATTTCAATCAATTGCAAAGTACGTTTTTTTTAAGCGTAAAAAAAAGCAGTAAGATTCAAAATAACTTATTAGCTTGAAATTTATTCATTTTACAACTGTCTTACTGTTAGGTTAGTTACCAAAATCGCAATAATTACTGTTTATTCTTGACATTAAAACATGACTATTTATATCTATATTTGCATTCTAACCTGAAAACCCCTTACTTCAGATATGTCAAAAAAAGACAAAGGTCTCGGCTTCATTATTACAGCTTCGTCGGTCGGTACACTCATTGAATGGTATGATTTTTATATTTTTGGAGCATTGGCAACGGTTGTTTCCAAACAATTTTTTCCACAAGACAATCCAACGGCGGCATTTTTGTCTACACTGGCAACTTTTGCAGCTGGATTTGTGGTACGGCCATTTGGAGCACTCTTTTTTGGTAGATTAGGCGACTTACTAGGCAGGAAGTATACATTTATGGTAACCCTAATTCTTATGGGAGGTGCTACATTTTTTATTGGATGTATTCCTAGTTACGAAAAAATTGGCTTTTTAGCTCCCTTGCTTGTATTGGTTCTACGACTTTTGCAAGGTTTAGCTTTAGGAGGAGAATATGGTGGTGCTGCAACATATGTCGCTGAGCATTCCCCTGTAGAAAGCAGAGGTTTTTGGACTTCATGGATACAAACTACCGCAACCGTTGGCTTCTTTATATCGTTGATGGTGATATTTATAACTAAAAAATCTATAGGGGTAGAAGAATTTACAACTTGGGGATGGAGAATACCCTTTTGGTTATCTGCCTTATTGGTAGTTGTTTCTTTTTTTATTCGTAAAAACATGCACGAATCGCCGCTATTTGCAAAAGTAAAAGCGGAAGGCAAGGTCTCGACCAACCCATTGAAAGAGTCTTTTGGAAATCGATACAATTTCAAATTTGTACTTTTAGCACTATTTGGAGCCACTATGGGACAAGGAGTTATCTGGTATACGGGACAATTTTATGCTCAAAGTTTCTTAGAAAAAGTACTTCAAATAGAGCAAGAACAAGTCTACACTTTACTTGCTGTGGCCTTATTGGCGGGCACTCCTTTCTTCGTACTTTTTGGATGGTTATCGGATAAAATTGGTCGAAAAGGCATCATGCTGACAGGTATGCTACTGGGAGTACTGGCCTATTATCCTATCTACAATCACATGTATAGAACAGCAGATCTATCAACCAAAACAGAAATAGTCGAAAAAACAACGAGCAACATCACCCGAGTTGCGATTCTAAAAGACAATATGACAAACGGGGATAGTCTTATCACGACCCAAATTAAGAAAGAGTTTACAGATGGAACTTCTGTAGTCGAAACTCAAAAAAATACAGTTTCATCTACAGGAAAAAGTAAAACCGAACTTACTAAGAGTATTCATTTGACGAGTGCCAGTTATTGGATCATGATTATGCTTGTTTTTATCCAAATTATATTTGTAACTATGGCATATGGCCCTATAGCGGCATTTTTGGTAGAAATGTTTCCTGTCAAAATTCGATACACCTCTATGTCATTGCCTTATCATATAGGGAATGGTGTTTTTGGTGGTTTGATGCCTGCAATTGCAACGTATTTGGTAGAGAATGCAAAAAAAGTAAACGAGGCCGCATTCAATTCCGGACAGCCTTTGGTATACTCCAAACCTTATTTACATGGGCTTTATTACCCTATTATCATTGCATCTATATGCTTTGTGATAGGGCTGATTTATTTAAAAAACGACAAAAATATTAAAGACTGATACATCCATCCTTATGAATAATTTAAAAAAATATCTCGGTTTTGTCTGGATTATTATCGCATGTTTAGCTGCTTATTTTTGTATAAGTACAATAGGAATACCAAAAGTAACATCGGAATCACAAGATGATCAGGTGTTCGGAATCATTGTTACATTTATACTTACTCCGATAATTTCTGGAGGTATGTTCACGTTTGGATTGTATTCGATCCAAAATGAGTATAAAGATTAAATTTTATAGTTTTAGTTCTATTTACTGCTAAATAGAAATTGTATTTTTGCAGTATGCTATCGAATATACCTCGTTAGCTATTATTGACAAGTTTGTACGTTTTTTGCCCCATATGAAAATAAAGAATCTAGAAGATTACAAAGTTCAATATCAAAAATCAGTTGAGAATCCTGAGAATTTTTGGAGTGATATTGCCAATGAATTTATTTGGAGAAAACCATGGTCCAAAACCCTAGAATGGAATTTTGTAGACCCGACAATTAAATGGTTTGTTGATGGCAAAACCAATGTTTGTGAAAATGCACTGGATAGACATATTGAAGATAAGGCGAACTCTCCTGCTATTATTTGGGAGCCTAATGACCCCAATGAAGAAAGCATAACCCTTACGTACAAAACGCTTCATTTAAAAGTACAGCAATTTGCGAACGTACTTCTGAAGCATGGCATAAATAAAGGCGATAGAGTTTGCATATACCTACCCATGGTACCCGAGGCGGCTATTGCTATGCTAGCCTGTGCACGTATAGGAGCCATCCATTCTATCGTGTTTGGTGGATTTTCGGCACAATCCGTACGAGATAGAATCAACGATTCTGAATGTAAAATGGTCGTGACTTCAGATGGTGCTTATAGGGGAAATAAGCAAATCCCTATGAAAGACACGGTTGATGATGCCATATTGGGTTGCCCATCAGTAGAAAAAGTAATCGTACTTACACGCACTAGACAACCTGTAGCTATGCTAAAAGGCCGTGATGTGTGGTGGGAAGAAGAAATAAAAAAAGTTTCTATAGAATGTCCTATCGTAGAAATGGACTCTGAAGATCCTTTGTTTATCCTTTACACTTCAGGTTCTACGGGTAAACCCAAAGGTGTGGTACATACAACGGGTGGATATATGGTATACAGTACGTACACCTTCGAAACCGTATTTCAGTACGAGCCAGGACAAGTTCATTTCTGTACGGCTGATGTCGGCTGGATTACAGGGCATTCCTATATTGTTTATGGACCCTTGTGTGCGGGAGCGACTACGCTGATGTTTGAAGGGGTACCGACTTTCCCAGATGCAGGTAGATTTTGGGACATCATCGATAAGCACAAAGTAAATATATTTTATACAGCTCCGACGGCGATTCGATCACTGATGAGTTTTGGTGATAGTTTCGTAAAAGACAAAGATCTTTCCACTTTGAAAGTTTTGGGCTCAGTAGGTGAACCCATAAACGAAGAAGCGTGGAACTGGTATAACACCAAAATCGGAAAAGGCAACTGTCCGATTGCAGATACTTGGTGGCAAACCGAAACAGGCGGGTTAATGATATCGCCGATAGCCCATGTGACGCCTACAAAACCCGCATTTGCAACCTTACCTTTGCCGGGAATTCAGCCTATTTTGGTAGATGAAAATGGCAAAGAGATTGAGGGAAATGGTGTAAACGGGAATCTTTGCATCAAGTTTCCATGGCCATCTATCCTTAGAACCACCTGGGGCGATCATGAGCGTTGCAGAACGACCTATTTCTCAACCTACGAAAACATGTACTTCACAGGGGACGGCTGTCTTCGGGATGAAGACGGTTATTATAGGATAACGGGACGGGTAGATGATGTATTGAATGTTTCTGGGCACCGAATTGGAACAGCTGAAGTAGAAAATGCAATCAATATGCATACTGGCGTGGTGGAGTCGGCCATTGTAGGTTATCCACACGATATCAAAGGTCAAGGCGTATATGCCTACGTGATACTGGATAAAATACCAGAGGATGTAAAGCTCATGAAAAACGATATACTTGCTACCGTGAGCCGAATTATTGGGCCAATTGCCAAACCCGATAAGATACAGTTTGTGAGTGGATTGCCTAAAACTCGATCGGGTAAAATCATGCGGCGTATCCTGCGTAAAGTGGCAGAAGGAGATACGACAAATTTAGGCGATACGACTACCCTACTAGACCAAGGTGTGGTAGATGAAATCATAGCAGGTAGACTATAGAAATTCGTTTAAAATATAAATCAATAAAGAATATTTTATTTTAAACTTGTAGTTTATTTACTATTATGTTTTAATGATTGGTGTTTTTGACTCAGGTATAGGTGGGCTGACGTTATTGGCTAGTATTCAAAAAATACTTCCCAAGCAGAGCTATATATACTATGCTGATACGGATCATGTACCCTATTCGTATAAGACTCCCGATGAAATACGTGGTTATGTAGAAAACGCATTTCTTTTTTTGAGAGAAAAAGGCTGCAAAATAGTCGTTTTGGCCTGTAATACAGCCACAAATGTAGCCGTCGAGTATTTAAGAGAAAAGTATGATTTTCCTATTGTCGCCATTCAGCCAGCCGTAAAAGTGGCTAGCGATCATAATTCAGAAGGCAAAAAAATAATCGTATGTGCTACACCCGTTACACTTGCGAGCAAGCGGTACTTAACCCTTGTAGAAACACTTGGCATCAAGAATAGTATTGTAAACATTCCCTTACCTAAGCTTGTCAGTTTTGCCGAAAAAGGTATTTTTGAAGGAGAAGAGGTGTTAACATATTTACAAGATGCTTTTCAAGATTTGAATCTTAGCGAATACAAAAACATTGTATTGGGCTGTACACATTTCACTTTTTTTGAAAAATTTATTGAAGACAATTTCCCTCCCTTGCAAGCCGTAGATGGCAATGAAGGCACGGCTAAACGGGTACTTTATATTCTAGAAAAAGAGAAATTCCCACTAGAATATCCAAACCCCAATACACAATTTTATCAATCGGGAAGAGTGTCGAATGAGTCTGAGAAGTATATAGGGTATTTGAAAACAATAAGAAACACTTAATTATATTTACGAAATATTACATTATTAATTGATTTTGAACCGCCCTAGAACTTATGAATAAATTCAATTTGCTTCTATGCTTAGCTTTTTACACAGTTTGCACATATTCTCAAAATACTTATAAAAAAGGGTATGTTGTTGATCTTAATGATAAAAAAATAGATTGTTATATTAAAGATATAGATTGGGGATATAATCCAAAAGCTATAACCTATAAACTTGCCCTTGATGATTCGATATTGAGTGGAGATTTTTCAAACATCAAAGAGTTTGGATATGATAGTACATTAAAATACAAGGTTTATGATGTCCAAATGGATAGATCCTCCAGTGAAATTGATAAGCTAAGTGATAAGAGAAACCCAACTTTTGTTTCAGAAAAACTATTTTTAAAAGTTTTGGTTGAAGGAGACGCTTTTCTATATTCTTATGAAGAAAGTGGCCTAATACGATTTTTTTTTTAAAACGATTCAGAATGATGAAATTACACAATTAGTATACAAAGACTATTTAGTAGATTATACAAAGGTTTTAAAAAATAATTATTACAAAACTCAGCTACAAAGTAACCTACAATCTTGCAATAGGATTTCTCTTAGAGAATTTGAAAATGTAGACTATGAATTTAGATCACTTTCAAAATTATTTGTAAAGTTTAATTCTTGTAGAAACAACAATGTTACAAATTCAAAAAGTTTTGTTGTTGATAAAAAACCATTAATTATTAGTTTTCGTTTGCACGCTGGCGTTA
>JBOFGX010000045.1:0-1637 GCA_051649345.1 Leadbetterella sp.
AAGGTAAAGGAAGTGGACAGTCAATTTATCATTGCGACTCACAGCCCACTTATTCTTTCGATCCCAGAGGCCCAGATATTAGAATTCAAAGAAGGGAAAATCACCGAAGTTAAGTACACCGAAACGGAACATTATCAAATCACAAAACAATTTTTGGATAATCCTGAGGTGTTTTTGAGAGAGTTATAACTCTTCAGAGTCAATATTAGGAAAATTTCTTTTACTATTTCTACAGCCTTCTTTGCCAAATTCAAATAGTGAACTACAGACATTTGAATATTTTGATCGAGTTCCCTATAGTATTTAGTCCTAGCAGCGTCCCCTAAAGGGCTTAAGTTTACCCATAAAATTAGCTTGAATTTTTCATTTTATAACCTTCCCAAAGGTTTAGATAATACTGATATCCTGTCCAGATTGTTTGCCATCCAGGTAATCCTTTTTGCTTGAAACCTTGGTGTCCTCCCATTCTTCCTAGAAGCAACATCCACCAAAGTACTGTATTGGCTTCACAAATACTTAAATCTATTGGCTTCAAATATTTTTGTGAGAGTGTTTTTATAAATTCTTTCTCTTGTTGTGTTTCGATTATTGAATCAATAGATGTATTACTTTCTGTAGTTGCCAAATATCGTGTTCTTAGCAATTCAATAGCTAGAAGACCTAGCATTCCAATGATTGTTGTCAAAGTCTTTACGGATTGAAATTGCCTTTTTTCAATTTTACATCCTGTTTTATAACATTTATGAAAATCCTCTATTGTCCATCGTTTTTTGTATATTTCAATTATTCGTTCCGCTTCTTGAGGTGAATTTACAGGTAAGTTTGTCAGTAAAGACCATTCTACTGGATTTTCTCGATCTGTTAGTTCTTTAATCCAAACACACGTTACTTCTTGAATAAGCCCTCGAAAATTAAATTTTTGAAATGCTATTTTACATTCAGCTTCATATTTTTTTCCGTCATCAGCCCTTAAGGTTCGAATGATTTGAGAGGTATTTGTTCCATTTTGAATGAGAGTGGAAAGCCTAAACGTTTCGATGCTATCTATTTTACTTCGTTCTTTATGAGATAATGTACTCCTATCGTGCCTAGCTCGAATCACAAAATACTGATTTGAGCTAAGAGCTAAGTTCATTAATTCTACAATATCGGCTTCTCTATCCATTACATGAATC
Organism: Leadbetterella sp.; assembly: GCA_051649345.1. Taxonomy (GTDB): domain Bacteria; phylum Bacteroidota; class Bacteroidia; order Cytophagales; family Spirosomataceae; genus Leadbetterella. Next base: position 1,176 of record JBOFGX010000045.1, read on the forward strand.
AGTTTTCTACCTGTCTCATTTGTAAAATTCTCTCCTGACCTCATACAATTTAACCATTTGTTGGATTCTTTTTGGTCAATTGTCTTAATTCTAAAGTCTTTGCTTTTCCCAAATTCAGCTCTATCTCTGGTAATAATTTCTTGATGCAATAATCCCAAGGGTACATATTGCTCGTTAAGCAGTAGACCATTGTGTAAAATAATTCCGTTAGTTGTTAATGTTTGTGTATACCCTAAGTCTACTTTACGAGTATTAAAATCGGTCAACATCGTGTCTTGGATCAAAAAGTACGCAGATTCTAATGAATCATTCTTAGCATAATGCTTTAGACCAGATTTATACCCATCAAGAAAAGTAGAATGACTTATAGCATCATTACCTATTAGACGATAAAACGCTTTTAACTGATATTGATCCTTGAAAATCCTAGGAAAACCTAAAGAAGTATCTGATTTTGTTAAT
>JBOFGX010000046.1:0-13559 GCA_051649345.1 Leadbetterella sp.
GTGTATAGCAACGGCAAAAAAGTATGGTGTATGTCGTTTTATGGTAAAGAGGGCAATCCATTATGGGAAAAATACTCAACCCGTACGGTTGAGCATACATTAAAATCATACGGAAACAGAACCATCGAATACCCCTACCCTGTTGCAATCTCCTGTCATGCCGTTCCTTTTGGTGGTATGGAATTTCCCATGATCAGTTTCAATGGTGGTCGCCCAGAGGTAGATGGTACATACTCTGAAGGTGTCAAAAACTTTATGATTGGCGTTATCATCCACGAAGTTGGACATAATTTCTTCCCGATGATCGTAAACTCCGACGAAAGACAATGGACCTGGATGGATGAAGGCTTAAATACTTTTTGCCAATACTTGGCTGAGCAAGAATGGGATAAAAACTTTAATTCACGTAGAGGTGAACCACAAAAGATTGTCCCCTACATGAAGTTGGAAAAATCGCAGCAAGTACCTATCATGACATCTTCTGATAATGTTACTCAGTTTGGTGGTAATGGCTATGGAAAGCCCGCTACAGGTCTCAATATCCTACGTGAAACCATCATGGGAAGGGAACTGTTCGATGCGGCTTTCAAAGAATATGCTCGTAGATGGGCGTTTAAGAGCCCTCAACCTGCCGATTTCTTCCGTACGATGGAAGATGCATCAGGAGTAGATTTGGATTGGTTCTGGAAAGGATGGTTTTATACAGTAGATGCGGCAGATCAAGACCTTGCCGATGTATCGTGGTTTGCTCCTGAAGGAATGCAACCAGAAGCATCTAAAAACAGAGCTCGTGAAGATTTTAATGCCGCTCGCAAAACACAATCCAACATGAGAAACCAAAAGGACATTCCGCAGTCTGTGGTAGAAGCTGATCCTAACATGAAAGATTTTTACAATAGTTATGATCCATACGCAATCAAAGAATCCGACAAAAAAACATATTCGGATTATCTAGAGAGTCTTACCCCAGAAGAAAAAGAGCTTCTAAACGGAAAAAATAATTTCTATGTCTTGAAAATCAAGAACAAAGGCGGACTTGTGATGCCTGTGATTGCTCAAGCGGTATATGAAGATGGTACCACGGAAGATTTTCGATACCCTGCGGAAATTTGGCGTTTTAATGACCAAGAAATCATCAAAACCATACCTACTAAAAAAGTAGTAGCCAAATGGAAACTAGATCCATATATGGAAATTGCTGATATAGACTCGGGCAACAATGCATTCCCCAGAGAACCGCAACAACCTACGCGTTTCCAAATGATCAAGGAGAAATCAAATCCAAGCCCTCCCAATCCTATGCAATTGGAACGTAAATCAAGACAGGCTACATTGGATAGTGGTGGGAAACAGTAGTTTTTAGTCGTAAGAATGAAAGTCGTTAGTCGTAAGGATATAGTGCTGAGTGTTTTAGTCGCTAGTCGTTAGGATGCTAGATGATAGATGGCAGATGATAGTTTTTAGTGCTGAGTATTATAGTGCTGAGTGTTTTAGTCGATAGTCGTTAAGATGATAGATGGCAGATGATAGATATTGGATGGATTGTCACATCGAGCACAACAAGCACAAACGAAGGTTTGTGTGAAGTTGCGACCGAAGGTATCGAGATGTTAGTCCTTAGGATGATAGATGGCAAATAATAGTTATTAGTGCTGAGTATTGAGTGAATTAGTCGATAGTTTTGGAGTCGACAGTCATTAGATTGGATGAGTGCTGAGTGTTAAGAGATTCAGTTTTCTATATTTAATAGTCAATATTCTTTTAGTCAATAGTTGTTAGAATAATAAATGTCAGTTCCAGCGTGAGTCGAGAACAATTGTTAGTTTAGCAGTCTAAAGTGATGAGAAATTTAGTGCTGAGTATTATAGTGCTGAGTGTTGAGTGAATTAGTCGATAGTCTTGGAGTCGGCAGTCGGTAGGAACTTAGTAAAAATAAGGTCAGTACCGCAGGTCAGACCTGAACCCTGAATATAGTTGTTAGTCATTTAGTGGATTTTCTAAAATATAGTCACAATGTTAAAAGCTTATAGCATATAACCTACAGCAGCAGAAATCATCCCAACGGACACTTCTGATGTGTACCCAATATATTCAACATCCTGAAATGAGAAGCTAATGCCGAAACAATATTGTTTTTGTTATTGTATATGATATTATACTTACGAGCGGTATCCTCAACGATTTTAGACAATGCGGGATAATGAATATGGGAAATATGCGGAAACAAATGATGTTCAACCTGATAATCAAGCCCTCCAATATACCAAGACAGTAGCTTATTACCACCTGCAAAATTGGCTGTTGTTTCTAATTGATGAATCGCCCATGCATTTTCTATAGTTCCCGACTCATTTGGCTCAGGATGATGCGTTCCATCTACAATGTGGGCCAACTGAAAAACAAAGGCCAAAATAAGACCAGCAATGATATGCATTGTAGAAAAGCCAATAAACCATTCACCAAAGGTTACTGCCTTAAACACATAAATAGGAAATACAAAAATAAAAGCGATATAGAATACTTTGGAGGCAAACAAAATCATCAATTCTTTTGCTGAAAATGACTTCACAATGCCCGTTTTATTTAGGCGATTGTACAAACCAATCTCTTTAAAATCTTTATATAAAAAACTGAATGTCATCAAACTATACAAAAACGGAGCATAGTACTTTTGATACTTATGTATGCTCTTCAGCTTTTCGGAAAAACTTAAACGCAGTATGGGCTTACCCGTTACGTCTTCATCAATTCCATGAATATTGGTGTACGTATGATGCAGCTTGTTATGTTGTACACTCCAATTGTATACGTTTCCACCCAAGAAATACAGGCTAGCACCAAATACCGTATTTACCCATTCGATTTTCGAAAATGAACCGTGAATGGCATCATGCATAACCGACATACCCACTCCCGCTATCCCTAGTCCCATTACCACGCTCATTCCCCACATTTGTAAGCCTGAGAACTCAAAATTTGCCATTAAAACATAAGGCACAAAATACATAGAAAGCATACAAATGGCCTTCAATAACAACTTCAAACCTCCATGCTTATCAATGTTTTTCTTAGAAAAGTAGGCATCTATTTGAGACCGCAAATCACTAAAAAATAGCGACTTGGCAGTATTGGCAAATTTCACTTTTGTGATAGTGGTCATAAATGGAAGCAGGTTAAAGAAATCATTATCATGCAATTTAGTCAATTAATAGTTAATTATCTTACAATCAAAACAAACTCAGCAAAATAAGTTATAGCGTCTAAGCCTTATGCTATAAACGAAGCGTTTGTTAAAAGTTCTTAAAAAAATCACTTTTTATTACCTGTATCTTAAAATATATATATTTTTGTTAATCAAACTTAATTACACCTAATCCAGAACATGAACCTTGCCATCTCAAGAGTATGTATTCTTCTAATCATTTGTATACAAGGATTTTCTCAAAAAAAATACTCCATTGCTGGAGAAGTATTTGATGAAAGCAAAAATGCAATTTATACTGGAGAAGTTTATCTGATTCGTATGAAAGACCAATCCATTATTAAATCCGATTTGATAATAAATGGTTTATTTAAATTGGATTCGCTACCAGAGGATGAATATGAAATTCAAATTGTGTCTTTTAGATTTCAGGATTTATTCCAAAAAATCTTCTTGAATGATCATAAAAAGGTAAATTTCATCCTACTAAAGGATAAAATCAATGAGCTAAATGAGGTAAAAATCACGAACAAAAAACCGATTTTTATACAATCCGATGGAAACATAAAAATCGACATTGCAAATTCTATTTTTAAGACAAGTCCTAGTCCATTGGATCTCCTTTCTAAACTCCCGGGGGTTCAAATTAGCGGCAACAAAGAATCGATCTCTGTTATTGGAAAAGGAAATCCTCTTATTTATATAGATAACCAAAAAGTAGGCATGAATGACCTCAATGCCTTGTCAGTTGAAGACATTAAAACCATAGAAATTATCAAAAATCCCTCCTCAAAATACGAGGCTGAAGGAAGATCCGTACTATTGATTACTCGAAAATTAAGTAAAAAAGAAGGGTTTGAAATGACTCTATCTGAGATTGCTTCCTACAAAAAACGGTTCAATAATTATGTAGGCCTAAACACCAGCTACAGAAAAAACAAAACAGAAATTAAAACGAATTTCAACTACAATACCCTCAATCCTTGGGAAAGCATCGGTAGCAATTTGGAGGTTCCTGAATTTGAGATCCGTAGCAGCTATCTGGCTGAATCCTACACCAAAAGAAATCAGTACATACTCGGCTTAGGTATTTATCAACATCTCAATGAGGGGGATTATCTCTCGTTTTCGGTTAACGGAAAAATCCAAAACGATTTAGATGAAAATACATCAAAATCAATAATCGGTCAAAACTATATCGAAACCTTAAACAACAATGATGAAGAAAGGTACTTTTTAAATTCATTTCTAAATTACAAAAAGAACCTAAAAAAGATCAATAGCTCGATTTTTACAGGAATTCAATATTCAAGTTTTGATCAAAATGGCACTAGTTTGATACAAAATAACTATATGAATTCACTTTTTTTACCGGATCAAAATAGGATTCAAGATTTTGCCGTTGATGTTTTTTCGGGAAGAACGGATATGGAAAAAACATTCAAAAATGGAGTAAAATGGGAGTCAGGAGCCTTGTTTTTATCAGCCCTTGCTCATTCGGACTTTGAGTTGTTTGAATATGAATCATTCAGAAATGAAAGCTCTAGATACACCTTCAAAGAAAAGAACATAGCCGGCTACTCGCAACTATCGGGTAAGCTCAAAAAATCGAACTATGCATTGGGTCTTAGAATAGAAAATACCCGTATTGAAGGACAGTATCAAAATGAAACCGTTCCTTCTCTTGATAAAAATTACACAAACTACTTTCCCAAATTCCAATTTGATATTCCCATTGACAGCATAAAAAAAATAAACTTCAATTACGCTAAAAGCATTACCAGACCCAATTATTCATCTACAAGTCAGGTGTCCATATACATCACTCCATTTGTCTTGTTTTCAAGGAATATAAATCTCAATCCTACGATTACAGATGAGATTTCTGCAACTTATACTCTCAATAATAAATCCCTGAAGCTCAACTTTCACAGAAGTAAAAATCCTGTAAACTATTCGTATTCTCTTGACGAAAGCCAATCCTTTATAAACTTTACGTCCATTAACTACGAGAAAGAAACTGGCGTAAATCTAGAACTAACAATACCTTATGAGTACAAATTTTGGAGTTCGATGCATTCTCTCAACGGTATCCTCAATAAAATCGAAGACCCTAAAGCCTTCGATAATAAAACCAAACCCTACCTATATTATTATTCCAATCACGTGTTCAAGCTACCTAAAAATACAACGTTTTCTGTCACAGGATGGGGCTTGACAGATCGCAAAGAAGGTGTATTTGACAGAAACGCACTCTTTATCATGAACTTAGCCTTTTCTAAGACATTTTTCAAAAGCCTAGAAGCCTCCTTAAATTTTAATGACGTTTTCCGAAACATGAATTTTTATGAAAGCTTGACGATAAACAATATCAATTCCAGTAGTATTTTCTATACAGATACTCGAGAAATAGCCATATCTATTCGTTATAAATTCGGTAGTTTCAAAAACTCAAACTACAAGCTGAAGGAAGTGAATGAGACTTCTGGGAGGGTGAGGTGAGGAATTCGTAAGAACATACAAACTTTATTTTTTTTGTTAATTTTGTTTATATGACTCATCTTAATCAAACAATGCTCGATTTGTTTTTTGAAGATAGACATTTAATATTATGAAATTTAATCTATTCTAATTTTATGTGTAAAACGTTTTTAACCACTACTTTGATAATATTAACTCATGCATTGTTTGGACAAATCGAAGTTCTAAGTCCTGCAAAAATGAAAGAAGATTTAGTATTGTTTAGACAAATAAGAGAGAAGGCTAATTCTGGAATGTTTAGTTACCAAAGCAAGCAAACGATTAATGAAAAGTATAAAAAAGCATTCCATGAAATTCAAAAGCCATTAAAAATTACGGAATTTTACAAAATAATTTTGAATCTGACTGATATTGAAGGAAGTCTCCACAATGAAACTGAACTTCCAAAAGCAGTTATTGATTATTTCAACCAGCAAAACAATTATTTCCCACTTCCTTTAAAGTACATTAAAGGTAAAATCTATGTAAATCTAAAAAACGATGAAATCCCTTTGGGATCGAGAATTCTAAGCATTAATGGAAGGTCTGATCAGTCAATGATTCGTTCGTTTAAAAAATATATTGCAACAGACGGTTATAATCAAACTCAAAAGCAATCTTTTAGTGTTAACAAAGCCTTTGGCATTCGTTACTTAATTGAGTATGGATTAGAAAATAATTTCGAAATAAAGTACTCTTCTCCAAACGATTCAGAAGTAAAATCAATTATTTTGAAGCCAGTTTCACAAAGTAAAAGGGTAGAAAATTCAAAAAATCGTCACTCCGCTAAAGTGGACGGTATTATAGACGTAAATCTCAATCAAAAGTACAGTTTTAATATGCTAAATAAGCAAACTGGATTACTAAATTTAAGGGTTTTTACGATGGCTAGAGATTTGCAAGATCCTGCTTTCACGGTTTACTCAAAATATATTGATAGTGTTTTTAATTATTTAGATCAAAATACAACCCAAAATCTCATAATCGATATTCGAAACAACCCAGGTGGAAATGACCCAAATTATGAAGAAGTATTTAAATACTTGACAGATAAAGTTTTTTTCGAACATAAAAGTGCATATTCCATATTTAAACAAATACCCTATTTACAGTATTTTTTCGGCACAAATACGAATAATAAATACACAGAAGCAGAGACTAATGAAATGCAATCATTTCTAAATACTTTTTTAAGTGATGAAAAAGATGGAAAATATTATGAATTACAAAATCCTCCATACGAGCCTAAGAAACCTCTATTCAAGGGGGAAGTTTATTTACTTATTGATGAAAACGTTGCTTCTGCAGCTTCTCATTTTGCATCATTAATTAGAGCATTTGCTAAAAATGCAATAATTGTAGGCGTAGAAACATCTGGAGGGTATTACAACCATAATGGTCATATTCCAGTCGTATATGAGCTTCCCAACTCTAAAATTTTAACTAAGTTTTCCATCGTAAACGTTACACAAGATGCTCCTTCAAAACCAAATCAATTAAAAGGTAGAGGAACAATGCCTGACTATGAAGTATGGCAAACTTTTGAAGATTTTATGAATAATCGAGATACACAAATGGAATTTGTACTGAATTTGATTTCAAGCAAAAAGAAGTAAACGACGTCGGAGAGGGTGAGGTGAGGATGAAATAGCAACCACAAAAATCTTAAGAAAATATAGATTTTACATAATAAGATTGATTCACTAATAAACTTTTCATGTTGTGAATCTATTCTTACCGTATATTTATAAAAACAACAATAACTCTAAATGAATAAACTGTTGTTCATCTTTGGTATCATCTTTTCTTTAAGTTCTTTTGCTCAAGAAACTAAATGGGCTTCTTGGTCAAAACAGTACAAAGGGCAAAAAAACTATTTCCCAGAATATGGAAATTCACCAAAAAATAAAAATGAGATAAAATCAGACAACGAATTCATTGAAAGTATAAAAAAACAAGGTTTATCCAACAAAGATGGGGCTAAAATGCTAGCATCAAAAGGTTGGGAACTTTTAAAGGAAGGGAACTTAGAAAATGCCATGTTAAGATTCAATCAAGCTTGGCTTTTAGATAACTCAAATACGAATGCTTTATGGGGATTTGGAACAATCTTGGGCACTTTGCAAAACCCAGATGACGGCAATAAGTATTTAGAGCTTGCGTATAAATTAGATAACTCAATTCATCGATTGTTAATTGACATTGCAAATGGATATCTAATAAAGTACTACATAAAAAATGATAAAAATGCTCTAAATATAGGTTTATCAAGGTTGTTAGAATATAACAAAATTGATGGCAAAAACGAAGAATCGCTATACAAAACAGCTATATTTTATTTCCATTTGGAAGATTATAAATCCTCATGGTTATATATAAATGAATGTAAAAAAAATGGAGGTGGTGTTATCCAAAAAGGTTTTCTAGATGCTTTAAGTTCTAAGATGAAGGCCCCCAGTAAGTAGACTATGAAGAATTATTTAATAAAAACAAATACTATATACCCCATTGAAAAAGATTTATCGAAGTGAAGAAAATTTTTTTTCACTACTTTTACTCCTTCTCTTCCCCTTCTTCACCTACGCCCAGATAAATTACGGCTCTACCTGTAGTAAGTATGAAATGAATTTCATCAATGCTTTATTAAAAAATAATATAATTGATAGTAGTCAATATGTATATTATTCTTCTAAACCCAAGAGTATAATTACCTCAATCGATAGTTTGTTTTCTAATAATAAAAATATTTTGAAATATGAGTTGAAAGAAACACCTATCACAGCTGAACACTTATTTTCGGATATTTCAAGAGAAATACACCATAAGTTTTTCACTGGTTGTGCCTTAAAAATGAAAGTACAACCAACTAATATTCAATATGAAAAGCATAATTCATTTACTGTAAGTATTACTTTTGAGAATCTCAAATATAGGCTAAAAAATAGTTCTTTTACCTATTTTAAAAATCAAGCTGATCAAGATAATATAGAACCTTATTTTAAAGTAACTGAAATGACAAATTTTCAATTTTTCAATCATTTTTTGTTAGATAATGGCTCAAATGATCGTTTGTACAAGGCAAATTTCTTCAATAACCCGTTTATAAATTACTACCTAAAACTAGATAATAACGACTATCAATCATTTCGAGAATTTATTTCTAATGAATTAAATGGTGAAATAAAAGATGAGCTTTGTAAATATGAATGGCCTATAAAAAAAGAATATGAAATTAATAAGTTAAATCAACTTATTAACGATGCACGGAATTCTGATTTCAATTTCAATACTTTAAACGAAGAAATAATTTTTTATTTTCGAGAAGATATTTACAGGTCTTGCTCGCCTAGATCTTTTGTAATTTCTATTCTAAACAAAATACCAATACATTTAAAAACATATATAGAATGGGGGGCGGAAAGTTATTGGAAACATAATTTAAAACCTTTAAAAACGGTTATTGACTCATTAAAACGAGCATCAAATGGCCAATTTAATCCTGATTCATTCTCTGACAATCTAAAATACATTCATTCAATCCCTTATAGCAATAATAGAAATGCCTATATCTCGTTTAAAATTGATGGTAAAGAATACCGAAAGGACTGGAGAATCAAAGCCATGCCAATTGGTTCTAACAAAGAGTATATATTAGGTAATGACGAAGTCCAAGTAGCGTTAAAAGATGTGGTCGAACTAGTAAATATGTATTTAGAAGATAAAAACAAATCGCATCGCTTTTGCTTAATTCAACCTTCTGAAGAGGGGTATGACCCTGACACTGTTTGTTTTTTAAACAACAAACAGTGTAAATGGATAAATGCTAATTTTAATAATTTTTTTTACGATAAAATTCCAATAAAATTCCTCAATATGGAGTAGTAACCAGTAATATAACTTTATATCAATATTCGTAATTCCATAATGTCAATTAAAAAATCCTTCTTACTCCTCCTCCTCCCCTTCTTCACCTATGCCCAGATAAACTACGGTTCCAACAAAGGAAAATACACTACCATTCGAGGAACAAAAATGTACTATGAAGAATATGGAAAGGGTACCCCTCTACTATTGATTCACGGTGGTTTGGGTGATATTTCAGCATTTAAGAATATAATCCCAAGCTTATCTAAAAAGTATCGTGTCATCATTCCCGATTCTCCAGGGCTTGGCAGATCAGACTATGCTGATAGTACGCTCAGTTATGCACTCATAGCAGATTATCATTCGCAACTGATTGACAAACTCAAACTAGACAGTGTATATATCACAGGGTGGAGTGATGGAGCCATTGTAGGCTTGATACTCGCAAAAAAACGCCTTGACAAAGTAAAAAAATTGATATCTGTGGGTGCAAATTACACATTACAAGGATATACAAAACAAGGATTAATCGACAGTAAAAATATGGCTGACACTAACTTTGTAAAAACTGAATTAAGAGGCTGGATCCTGCATTACCAAAGGCTCTCTTCCAAAAACTGGACAAAATATATTTTAGAGGCGGGACCTATGTGGTTAAAGGAAACGTATTTCCCAAAATCCGATTTGGAATCCATTCGAGTTCCCACATTGGTTATATATGGTGATAAGGATATGTTTACCTTGGAACATGGTTTAGAAATAAAAAATGCAATACCAAAAAGCCAGTTTTGTGTTATCCCTAATTGTAGCCATAGTGTGTTTGCCGATAAACCAAAGTTGTTTTTAGCCCTAGCGGAGACATTTTTACGTGAATAGTTTTATTTCATAACTAACTCCCTTTCTTTCTGCCTTTTGTGTAGACATTGGGCCCGTATACACCTTACTCCTAACTTTTCAAATAAGCATTTTCAGCTTCATATATTGATATAAAAACTGAATCTTGTTTAGGTTTACGTTATACAAATTTTGTGTTTTTTGACTTATAGTATTGTACTTACAGGTCTAGAAGATAAAAAAGTAAAAACCAAAAGTAAGCTAGCTCCTACACCTCCGTCTTTTAAGATCAATAAAACAGCAGATCATAATCGTCATTTTTTATTTTGCCCAATTTGATTACATTTATTATAAATACCTATTAAATAATATTAGAAGACATTTTTAAAGCATTTCACCTTTTTAAAAATGAATTAAATCTATAACCAAAACTCAAAATTATAATTTTAACAAAACATTAACATGCGATTAATCGTAACATCTGGTCTTCTTTTTTTTGCTTTTTTTTCAATTGCTCAAACAAAAACTTTACGAATCAATCCTACCATAGCCTTACCAAAAGATAGCGTAGAAAGTAAGAAACTGACAGTCGCATTAAACGATTTTTTAGAATCGGCTCGAAAGCCCAACGAAGAGAATAATTATGTTTATGAAGCCGAGAAAGTAGAAACGTTTATTTTACTTGACGAGGTAAATGGGCTCGAAAAAAGTGGTCGCTTCAAAGATGATTTTTTCTATAAACCCTACCTAACCAACGTAATGTTACTCAATGATAGCACCTACCATCTTCAGGTTTCTTATATTGGAGTTAACGAAAATACGCCTTTGTTAAGAGCCAGTTTTGTATTCATAGCACACAAAACTAGGGGTTCATTTACTTTTTCATCTCCTTTGTTAAGAAATACCGCAACATGGAAAGTCCTTAAAAAAGGAAATCATTACTTTCATTATCAAAATTTAATCAACGTCAATAATGTAAAAGACTTTGTAAAACAAGTATCCGTATATGACTCAAAACTCAAGATAGCGAACAAAACAAGTGTTTACTATATCACGGACAATACCCCTGAAGTGTTAAAACTAATCGGGGTTGACTATAAATCCGATTATCAAGCACGACCCGAACTGAATTTAAGTTCACATTTTGCGAATAAAAACCTGAAAGTATTTGGGTCTAAAGACTACCTAAATGTTAAAACCGAAGCACATGATTTATTCCACGATAGATTAAGCCTTATTGTACCAAGGAGTAAGGTAAATAAACCTGTAGATGAAGGATGTGCCTATCTATACGGTGGAAGTTGGGGTTTTAGTTGGGAAGAAATTTTTAAATCATTCAAAGATCAAATTGCGAGTAACAAAACCACCGATTGGGCTGATATCAAAGAAAAAGCCATATCTTTCAAAACTGGAGAGTATCCTAATTCCGCGGATTATATCATCAATGCACTTATAGTTAAGAAAATAGAAAAGGAAAAAGGCTTTGCCGGTGTTTGGGAGCTACTCAATGTAGGGCCGTTTGAAAAAGGGAATGAAAAGTACTATCAAATTCTCGAAAAACTAACGGGAATATCCAAAACCAATTACAACCAAAAGATCTGGGAACTGATCTATAATGAAAAGTAAACCTTTAACTATCTGTTGACTCAGGTTTTACTTTCACCTTTATAGAAGAATTTTAATCCCAAAATCTATTTACATGAAACTAGTTTCCTCTTTTTTGTTCTTTATTATACTACTTTCAAATCAAGCAAAATGCCAAATTGATAGCTTACATAAGAACAGATTTCTTAATATTCAAACAGGTATTGGTTTTGACAATTTTAATTCTGCAGGAATACGATTCAGATTGGAGTACTCAAAGCAACTAAAGAAAAAACTATACTACGGAACCTTGTTTGAAATGAAAAAAAATCAATATCGGCATACCACTGACTATTACCCTATTTATCCTGCAAATACCTTTATACTAGCCGAAAAAATAGGATACCGATTCGAATTATGGCGAGATAGAATAGCTTGGAACGTTGGGCTTGCCGCAGGAGTAGCCTATCTTCAGTGGCCAAAACATAATTTATTGAGACCTATCGCTGTAGCAGACGCAACACTTAATATCAGAATTACAAAAAAACTATATCTTGAAACCGCTCCCTTGATCATTATTTTACCCGTATCTACATTTTACTTCTCCTTCATTGGATATAAAGAATATGACAACTATGGCGGAATTTCGGTACCCATAGGTTTACGATACAAATTTTAAATAAAAATAAAATGCATAAAACACTTGTCCTTCTTTTGCTATTTCCCACCTATTGTTTCGCTCAGGAAAGCAACAATATAACATCTATTTACCCTAAAATGATAGGCGATATAGAATTTGATCCACATACAGACTCCGAAGATTTTGAGATATGTTATCCAAAGCATGTTCAGCAGTATTTTAGTCATAAAAACGGATTGGAATATGAAGGGGAAAAACTAGCTATTTTAAAGGCTTTCCAATAGCAATATAAATCAGAATTTAAACCAAATGAAACGGGTTTGATTAGAATCCGATTTATTGTCAACTATAAAGGACAAACAGATAGATTCAGACTGATAGCCATGGATGAAAATTACAAAGAAAAAGTTTTTGCTAGTTCAATAACCGAACAGCTTGTGAAAATCACTAAGAGCTTAAAGGGGTGGGGGCTAATGAAATACGACAGCACCCATACTTTCGATTATTACCAATATTTGATTTTTAAAATGGAAAACGGACAAATAAAGGAAATTTTACCATGAGAAACCTACTTTACATCTGCTTATTACTTCCCTTTTATTTGTATTCTCAGCCCAATTGTAAGGCTTTTTTATACAACAAAGACACCTTGCAATATAAAGCCTGTATGTATGTTGAGTCTGCTCCAGATCATTATCAATTCAAAAGGGAGATGCATGAGATTCTGGATAGTTCGCTAAAAATCTGCCCATATTTCGCATATGCCTATAGAGGAAAATCAACGGCCTATTTAAAATCAGGTGATTTTGTAACTTGGAAAAAATGGATCGATAAAGCGGTTGAATACGATTGGAATAGTAACTTAGGCTATAGAGGTTGGTGTCGTTATCAATTTTTTAGAGATTACAATGGAGC
>JBOFGX010000047.1:0-11350 GCA_051649345.1 Leadbetterella sp.
GTTAGGCTGCTTGTAGGCACATTAAAGGATAAATTATTAATGCTCGTTTGCCCTGCCGCTAAGGGAATATTCGTGGCCAAACCATAGCCCGGATCCGTATTTACAAAGTATTCGGCTTTGACCAATGATGCGACTGGAGGGGTGACAAAACCGTCGATTTGCTGTCGATAGCTTTCGCTCCAGCGGCCTCGCTCATCACGCGTACGGACATAAACAAAGTCCGCTCCTGCGGTCAGGCTGCTTGTAGGCACATTAAAGGATAGATTGTTAATGCTTGATTGCCCTGCCGCCAAAGGTATATTCGTAGCCAAACCATAGCCTGGATCAGTATTGACAAAATACTCGGCTTTGACCAAAGAAGCAACAGGGGTAGATACAAATCCATCCACTTGATGACGATGCGTTTCGCTCCAGCGTCCTCGCTCGTCACGTGTTCTTACATACACATAGTCTGCTCCTGCCGTTAAACTTGACGTTGGCACATTGAAAACTAAATTACTGATGCTCGTTTGCCCAGCTGCCAAAGGTATATTCGTGCCCAAACCATAGCCCGGATCGGTATTGACAAAATACTCAGCTTTGACTAAAGATGCGGGTACAGGGCTTACAAAACCATCCAATTGCTGGCGGTGCGTTTCGCTCCAGCGGCCACGCTCATCACGTGTACGAACATATACATAGTCTGCTGCTGCCGTTAGGCTGCTTGTAGGCACATTAAAGGATAAATTACTAATACTCGTTTGTCCTACCGCCAAAGGTATATTCGTAGCTAAACCATAGCCCGGATCGGTATTGACGAAGTATTCGGCTTTGACCAAAGATGCCATGGGTGCAGTAACGAAACCGTCGATTTGATGGCGGTGGGTCTCGCTCCAGCGACCACGCTCATCACGCGTACGAACATATACATAGTCCGCTCCTGCCGTTAGGCTGCTTGTAGGCACATTAAAGGATAGATTGTTAATGCTCGTTTGCCCCACCGCCAAAGGTATATTTGTGGCCAAACCATAGCCCGGATCTGTATTGACGAAGTATTCAGCTTTGACCAATGATGCTACTGGAGCTGACACAAAACCGTCGATTTGATGACGATGGCTTTCGCTCCAGCGGCCTCGCTCGTCTTTCGTGCGAACATAAACATAGTCCGCTCCGGCTGTTAAACTACTGCTAGGTACATTAAAGGATAGATTGCTAATACTCGTTTGCCCTACCGCTAAGGGAATATTCGTAGCTAAACCGTAGCCCGGGTCGGTATTGATAAAGTACTCGGCTTTTACCAAAGATGCGGGTGTGGCGGTTACAAAACCATCTAATTGTTGTCGGTAGGTTTCACTCCAACGACCTCTCTCGTCCCGCATGCGAACATATACAATGTCTGTTCCGGCTGTTAAACTACTGGTAGGTACATTGAAAGATAGATTGTTGATGCTCGTTTGCCCAGCTGCCAAAGGTATATTCGTGGCCAAACCATAGCCCGGATCCGTATTGACAAAGTACTCGGCTTTGATAAGTTGAGGATTTGTAAGTGTAGTTGTTCCCAAAATACTTTTAGAATACGTAATGCCCCAATCCCCTGTATCGTATCTCGCTCGAATGTACAAAGTATGTGCACCAGCTGACAAGCCTGCCGTAGAAACATTTATGTTTAGATTATTGATATTCGACTGTAATATAGGTATCAAAGGCACATTTGTACCCAATCCAAATCCAGGATCTGTGTCAATAAAATACTCTACTTTGCTAATATTCTGAGCATAAGACCGACAAACAAACATTAGCAGTCCTACACAAAGAAGGATATGATTCCTATTTTTTAAAATTCTAAACATACTTTTTTGTTTATATGTAATAAGGGGTCATATGCTTTTACATTATTGACGACCATCAACTTCCTAACTAAATACTAAAACATTAATATTTGACATCCAATATCCTAAGGTCTGTTCTCGACTCCAGCTCAAACTGACATCTGTCACCCTATCGACTTCCAGACTAAACACTTTGCACTACACTCTCCGCACTAAAACCCTATCGACTATCGACTTCCAGACTAAAGACTAAACCACTCAGCACTAAACTCTCAGCACTAAAACCCTATCGACTATCGACTTCCTGACTAAAGACTAAACCACTCAGCACTAAACTCTCAGCACTAAAACCTTATCGACTATCGACTTCTAGACCAAAGACTAAAACACTCAGCACTAGACTCTCGCACTAAAAAAACTAATTCCTCTTTATACTAATCGTAATAGGCAAATTACTTCCTGAAATAGGTGCTTGGCTGAAATTCGTAAGCATAGGATATGGCGGAATACCAGACAAGACATAAGGTGTTGCACCAGCAAATACACCGCAGTCTATACCACCTACACCCTTGCCTTTGGCTGGCGAGATAGATGGCAATTGAAAAGCATCGTCGCGTAAGTCGTCAAGGTTCCGAGGTTCAGCTGTATTGAATATCGTGCTTGCAGCAGTCGTAAAAAAGTTATTGTTTGCACTTGTACCTGTACAACCGACGCAAACATTGTTAAAAACTTTTGATGATTGATTGAATTCAAAACCAACTGTATTATTTTGAAAAATAATATTATTGAAAAATTTACCTAGAAAAGTAGCCCCACCATAAATAATATTGTTTTTAAATATATTGTCATTATCGCTTTCTGAGACCGAACCCAATATAATGTTGTTTGAGAAATTACAACCAGAATACCCAGTTGTAGTACCTAAATGTCTAATATTATTTAAGATTATATTATTTGAAATATTAAATGATCTAGCCGTATTACCCGATGAAACTCGAAGATCATTAAAAATGCATCCAAATATTTCTACATCGTTCGCAGAAACAGATAACGTAATATCGCCGTACACACCTGCAGAGTTTTTAACTTCGAATCCAAATAGTTTTGTGCCATCAATATTATTATTTGAAGTACTTATGTTTGAAAAAGAAGCAGTTCTCTTATCAAAAGGTGTGTTAGGATTTTTACTTAATAAATAACCCGGGCCAATAATAGTAATCTTTTTGTTTAAAGTTATGTTACCATAATTTATATCGGAAGGCTCTAAGTATATAGTATCACCACTAGATGCAAAACTATTTGCAGCAAAAAAACTACTAAACACCTTATTTGTCACCAATACCACCCCAGGATTATTATTAACACGTAATATGTTACTGTAGCCTTGTAAAGAAAGAATTAGACCCAAAAGAAAGAGAGATACTTTTTTCATGATTATTATTATTTTAAATTATTGATTATGATTAATTTATGATTTTCTTATTCTGCAATTGATATTATTCGCCATTTGCCTGAGTCCCATACCAAAGTGGCTCCGCCTCTACCCGAGATGGTCACGTCGGCACCTGTATGTGTAAAAATGCGGTCGTTGGCTGTTGGTACACTGCTGTTGTGTACGAGTATGACACTACCTGTAGATAGATTTGACATATAAAGAATAGTACCATTAGCATTGGTATTATTGGGAGCATCAAACCCCCTCACGGTTACCACACCCGGGGTACTTATGTTAAAGGAGACATAGGATTTGCCCTGTCTTTGAAACACATCGAACGTAACGTTGGAGTTGTTGGTATACACTCTTTCTGTCAGCCTAAAATCGCCATTTACATCTAATTTGGCTAGTGGATCTGTATTATTAATTCCTACATTACCGACACTATCGAGACTAACTCTAGGAAAAGAATTGGTCGCGAGTGTCATTTCTTTTTTGGGGTGGTCGTAATTCAAGTACCCGCTACGTGGACTCACATTGGAGGCAAAATTAATTGCTCCACCATAACTTGACCCAGCTAAAAACGTCAGCTGAGCTTCTTTTTGTCCTTCAAGGCACATGACTGTTCCGGTAGTTATAGGATATAGATTAGAATTGGAAGTAAGGCTTACATGGAGCTTGGCTATTGGTTTTCTGACTCCTATGCCTGTACGCCCTACACTGTCAAAGCGTATACGTTCTACATTATTGGTTTTTACTACAAGCGATTGATTATCTGCCGTACCCAAATAATTGCTCGTGGCGTCTGTACCCGTATTGCCTGTAGTACCCCATCCATTTCCGGGTATAGTTGCTGGAGTGATGCCTGTAGGGAGGACAGTTACGTTTTGAGCAAATAAACTACAATTAACTTCAAATAAAATTAACCCCAGTAAAATATAACATTTCAATGTGAAGTACCTTGAAGTTACAATTCTGAAAATACGATTACTCATCTTGTTGCAATTTAAAAATTGAAAAACCCTTTAATTTTCTTTTAATGACAGTATTACCAAATCTTGTTTCTCTATCAAAATCACTACACCCAATTATTTCATTCCTATTGTTTAATAAGAATTTGGTACCCCAACAAGTATTGTTTTGCTTAATTCCTTGTACCCATCTAGGATCCCCAAAAGAATTGAATTTTGCAATATATTTATCATATCTACCTTGTGGGGTATATGTAATCGATGCAAATTCTGCAGCTCGATCAGATAGAGTACCAGAGATATAAATATTAGCGTTCTTATCTATATGGATAGCATCAATTTTTTCATTATTTACACCGCTAATTGTAAATGCATCTACTATTACTCCATTAGAGGTAAGCATAGTTGAAACGTAAATATCATCCGCATTTCCTCGACTTGCACGACTTACGCCACCGAAAATACATGTATTTCTGAAGGTTCCAGTAAATATGATTTTTGTTTCTTCAGTATTTAAAACCATGTCATTCAAGAATCGTAAACAAGGGGCAAGATTTGTTGCATTTGACCAAAGTACAGTACCCAAAAACGAATCGAGTTTGGCAATGAAAAAACTTGGATTACCCGTATCAAAATATGAACTTCCTCCAATTGTCAAATTGCCCATGTAATACCCTCCTACATAAACATTACCAGAGGTATCTGCTATAACTCTTTTACCCGTATCAAAACTAGAACCAGCAAAAACCATCCCTCTCATAAATGAGCCAGTAGAATTATAACGTATTACATATACATCTGCTGAACCAGCAGATATTCGCTGAATATTATTAAATACAACAGATCCTGTAAAACTTCCCGTAACGTACACATAATCATCTTTTCCAATACAAATGTCTTGGGCTGTCATACCATTTGTACTACCATAAGTTCTAACCCACGAATAAGTACCAAATGAACTGCTAATTTTTGCGGTAAATACATCAATACTTCCTTGAGCTGTCCTTGTTTGGGAACCAAAAGTTGCTGTTCCAATAAAGTTACCCGTAATTACAATTCCACCTAAAGAATCTATTGCAATCCCATATCCAGAATCACTACTTGACCCCCCAGCGGTTTGAATCCAAAGCGGCTTCCCTTCTTTAGTGAACTTGGCAATGAAAACATCCGATTCTCCTGAGGAAGTTTTTGTAAAGTTTCCGATTTTGATTGTATTGATAAACATACCAATTACATATATACCCCCAACTTTATCAATGACCATGTCGGTTATAATTTCAGATGAACCAATGTTATTGAATTCCCCTTCAGAACCAGCCACATAAGCAATATTGGGTAGCGGATAAGAAGGATCTTGATTACTACAAATCCATCTATTGTCGATAAATACTCTAAGACAATTGTATGTTGTATCAAATGCTAAGTCCCCATTTTCAGAATCAGAAATAGAAAGTAAGGTCTCATAACTTGTACGAATGTATCCATTGTTTATCCCAGAAGGAAGCACAGTAACATTTTGCCCTTGAGCCCAAATACAAACCAAGGTCAAGAATATAAGTAAGAGTGTTTTTTGGATCGTTATCATTTTTGAATATTAAGATTATATTTTAAAAGAATCGTTTAAATCCTTGTGCTTGCGACGAGAGATGGTGCAGCCGAGGTTGTTTTTGAGCAAAGCATGGTTGCCTTCTATGCCTAGCAAATGCTGAGTATTGATGAGGTAAGACCGATGTACCCGTATCATATCTCGGAAAGTATGGAGGCGTTCGTCTAGTTTTTTGATGTTGGTAGACACCAGTATTTTTTTGCCATTGACAAGGTATATGATAGAATAGCTAATCTCCGCCACAATTAGGATGATTTCAGCAGGCCGAACATACTGCCTCGATCCTACATGTATATCCACAAATGGAGAAGACTCTATTTCATGATTT
Source organism: Leadbetterella sp. (assembly GCA_051649345.1). Classification (GTDB taxonomy): domain Bacteria; phylum Bacteroidota; class Bacteroidia; order Cytophagales; family Spirosomataceae; genus Leadbetterella. The sequence continues at coordinate 6,149 of JBOFGX010000047.1, forward strand.
TTGGTGATGAAAGTTTGTCTAGTTTTCATTTTAAGTCTATTATTTTATGTTTCACGGCTGCTTTGAAAAGTCCGATAATAGAATTGACTTCGAGCTTTCCAAATAGTATTTTAATATTTGTTTTTACTTCCAAAATCGGCATATCTAATTCATACGCGATCTCTTCCTCTGTACATTCCATGCCTATCATTTCCAATATTTTATATTCCATTTTTGATATTTTTGGAATCTTCATCGTAGAAATTTTAGTTATGCAAAATTGAAAAATTTGTATTAATCTTAACCTAATGGTTTCCCGTGATTTTGTATAAGGATTACCCTGATTTTTGCGTAGTGGTAAACCATGACAGGCATGTAGGGGTAAACCTTGATTTTTGAAAATTTCAATTTTTTTGGAGCTTTATATAGTATTTTTGAGTTAGATACACATCAAATTCAAAATGAGTAAATTTTGGCTTATTGCTTGTTTTATTTTTTTTTACACTCCATTATTTTCACAAAAAAGCAGCTTTTCGGAGTCCTTTTTAGCAAGTCAAGCCATTATAGAATCTAAATTTTATGACAATCTAAACTACGAGAAAACACTAGGCCAATGCGATTCTTTATATAAATCGGCCAAAAACAACCTTGAGCGTGGTGTAGCATTACGAATTAAAGCTCAGTTATTGATAAACTCATCTAATGATATTCATATCAAAGATATTGCCCTACCCATTGCTTTAGAAAGTTGCAAGATTTTATTAAAAGAGTCGGATGATAAGGCTTTAAAAATGATTTTCTTGGTATTGTCTAATGTATATATAGCCGAATATAAAGTGAAACAATCAACCAAAAAAGAGCTTCTTTTTGCTAAATACAGCATGATTTTGTCTAAAAATCCGGGGTTCAGACCAAAGATTGATTTTAAAGATGCCTATAGTGATCGATATGCATCTAAAGATGAGCTAATGCAACATATTAAGTTAGTAGAAAGTAAAATTATTTCTAAAACCGATTATCGATCCAAAATGTATCGAAGCCATACGTTGGCTGGTAAATATTTTTTTGCCACGGACAACTTTGATATATCAGATAAACTTTTCAAAAAAGCTCTTTCTTATGCTGATTCGTGTAATGATCAAGCCTTCAAATTTATAATATTACGCTCATATATTGATATTGCCACAAAAGCAAAGCGATATGAAATCGCAATAGTAGCAGGAGAAATGGGCTTAAAACTTCCCTATATCAAAAATAATGAATTACGAAAAGGCCCCTTTGCCAATTTACTGTATCTGGCTTATAAAGGTGCTGGAAATTTAAAAAAAGCCTATGAATATAAAGATATTTCGATTGAAATTGCAGACAAACTACACCGCGAAACCGAGCAAAAAAGAAACCAATTGCTACTAGAAAGAAATTTGGACCTTGAAAAACAAAACCTACTACAGGCCGAAGTTGACAAGCAAAAAAACACAAAATGGATTCTTGGAATCTATTTGGCCGTTTTGCTTATTGGCTTATGTATTTTGCTTTTTTATTATCGTAACCTAAAGAAAAAAAACAAAGAAATATCGGAGGCCATGCTCAAAGGCCAAACCATTGAGCGTAAGCGGGTGGCTATGGATTTGCATGATAACCTGGGGTCTACTTTATCGGCTTTGTGGATGAGCTTGGACGCTATGGATACTTCTCGTCTCAGCCAAAACGAAAAGACCGTTTACCTCAATCTCCATCACAACCTCGAAAAAGCCTATAATGATGTACGACTCTTGGCTCATAATTTACTTCCGCAAGAATTTGAAGAGAAAGGATTGGTCTACACGCTAGGTTCTTTTGTCGAAAACCTCAATGCCAGTACACATATCAAGTTTGAGCTTGATATAAGCCCTAAGGATTTGAATCTACCCAAAAACATAGAATTTGAATTATACAGTATTTGCCTAGAGCTTGGAAACAATATTCTCAAACACTCCAAAGCACAAAATGCCAAAATACGTTTGATAAAGGAACAAAGGCAAGTGACCTTAAAAATCGAGGATGATGGCATCGGAAGGCGGTCTGAAAAACAAGGAGGCAGAGGGCTCAAAAATGTAGAAACCCGAGTAAACACAATCGAAGGCAAATGGAGGTCTTTTTCTGGAGAAAACCAAGGACTTGTACATGAAATCTCGATAGAGGTATAATCCTGAATGAATCTACATACGCTAAAAGCATAAGACGCAGCGTTCAGGTCTGACCTGCGGTACTGACCTTTCTATGAAGGCTGTAGGCTATAGGCTATAAGCTGTAGGCTTTTTTTACAGTCAACCATATTTAGGCATAGACACCTTCCTAACGACCAACAGACTAAAGACTAATGACTATCGTGCTGTAGGCTTTTTTACGGTCAACTATATTAAGGCATAGAAACTAAACTCTCAGCACTAAACACTAAATCTTCCTAACGACTATCGACTACCAAACTAAACTCTCAGCACTACTTTGTAACATCGAGCGTAGTCGAGATGCTCTCATCATTAAAACCCCTTCCTAACCACTATCGACTCCTAGACTAAAGACTAACGACTATCGTGCTGTAGGCTATAAGCTGTAGGCTTTTTTTACGGTCAACCATATTTAGGCATAGACAAAAGACTAAATACTCAGCACTCAACACTATTCACTCAGCACTAAAAACTAAATCTTCCTAACGACTATCGACTCCCAGACTATCGACTACCAGACTCAGAACTAAACTCTCAGCACTAAACAAGTTGATGTTTCAAGGCAAATTTCACCATACCGATGGCACTTTTTACACCTAATTTTTTCATAAGATGTGCTCTATGTGTCTCTACAGTTGAAACACTAATAAAAAGGGCCTCAGCTATTTCTGGAGTAGATTTTTCGGCACTTATAAGTTTCAAAATTTCAATTTCTCTTGAGGTAAGATGTTCAATAAAATTGGGGCTGGCGTCATTGAGATCTTCCGCAGCCAAAGCAAGCTTATCTACTACCATTTCACTATAATATTTTTTACCAGAAACAATCTTCTGAATAGCATTTTGCAATTCTACTTTACCCGTTTTTTTAAGTATATAACCATTTACTCCTGCTTTTATAGCATTGCGAATCATGGAACCATCTTCCGCCATAGTAAGTAGTAAAATCTTTACATCGGGTTTGAGAGATCGTATTTGAAGCGTAACATCAATACCCGTAAGCGTTGGCATATTACAATCTGATATGACAACATCTACATCATTTTTAGCTACATAATCTATAGCCTCTTTGGGATCTTCAAATGTGGCTAATACGTTTACATCCGGAATTGAAGTGAGCAACAACTGTAAGCTATCTAAAATAATTTGGTGGTCGTCTATCAAAATTACATTCACCATAGCTAGAGCCATTTATTTAATTATGCTTGCAAATTAAAGACTATTATGACTCATTTTGCTAAAAATATTACTATACGGTCAAAAAATCTGTTCGCTTTAGGCTTTAAGCATTAGGCATCTCTAGCGGTCAACCCTATTTAGGCATAGACAATGGACAGACATCTATCATCCGACATCTATCATCTAACGTTTGTCAACCTTTTGACTTCCCAAGAATGATTCAAAACTCAGTTCCCTCGTTGTCAAATTTAAAATCGCTCTTTGATCTTTTTTTACATCTAATAATTCCGCTTTGATTCGGATAGGCTCAGACTGCCAGTCTATTGTCAGTAAACCATAATTATTTTCCATGACAGGACCTTGTATCCTATTGACATTTGGGGTGGCAAATTTCCAAGTTTCTGTAATCCCGCTTGATGTTAAATCATAAATAGGGTACATTCCCGTAACAGGCATTTTGGAGAATTCTCCATAATGGGGATCCCCAGAAAGAAACATAACGCCTTTCGCTTTGTGTTTTTTTATTAGTTCTATCAATTTCTCTTGCTCATGTGGGAAATTAACCCAAGATTCATACCCGTTAAACTCTATCCCAAATTGCGACCCACTGCAAATCAAACGTAGATCTGCGGGTTTTTGTAATTCTTTTTCCAACCATTCCCATTGCTCCACTCCCAAAAACGTAGAATCTTTGGATCTATGCCTACTGTAACTAAGCCTGTAGGTATATCTAGGATCCCTGTCGACACTGTTATCATAAGAACGGAGGTTGTTTCGAAAAGTTCGCTCATCTAGCAAGATAATTTGCAAGGTTTTTTTACCATTTGTATAATACTTGGAATCATAAATACCTGCGTGCTGTAAGCGATTACTTTTAGGATCAGGGTCAAAAAAACGCAAGAATTCAGCTTTGGATTCTTCTTTTTTAGAATAATACTTACCGATATCATTGGCTCCATAATCATGATCATCCCAAGTAGCAAGTATTTCAGATTGTAGTTTTAAAAGCTGAAAGCCAGGCTTATTCCCCAACCTTCCATACATTTCACGCATTACATTCATATCTTGGGTATCTCCATAAATATTATCTCCCAAGTAAATAAAGATATCCGGTTTATTGGAATTGACCACATCCAATATGGGTTGTGGGAGATTTTCATCCGCACATGATCCAAAAGCTATTGTCGTAGGTAAGGTATTAATAGTGGCTGACTTTTCACATGAAATGATAAGTATACCCATAAACAATAGATAAATTACACTAAACCTATACATTCTAGTTTTCATAACTATATAATTTACACATTCAAATTGCTTATTTACTAGGCGTTTCTAACATAGCTACCTAATATCTTTATATAACTACCATGCTTGGCAATTATCTCTTGAAACGCATCGGATTTAGCGTACTCTATGGCCTCAACAAAAAACCAAAAATTAAAATCCTCATTTCCTTTGTACGGTCTACTTTCTATTTTAGAAAGATTAATACCAGCCTTTTTGAAATCAAAAAGAAAATCAGCTAATATGCCCGATTCATCAGTCTTGGGTAACATAGCTATAAACGTAGTCTTATCATTACCTGATGGCTGATTTTCAAAATTTTTCGCTAGAATATAAAACCGGGTACGATTCTGACTATTATCTTCTATGTTCTGAAACAAAATGGGTATACGAAAAAGCTTGGCTGCAATTTCGCTGCAAATAGCTGCCGATTCGGGATCTTCAGATGCCAATTTTGCTGCCTTTGAAGTAGATTCTACCTGAATCTCCTCCACTCCCATCTGCTCAAAGTACTTGTTTAAGAAACCTCTACATTGCCTAAATGCTATATCTTTGG
>JBOFGX010000048.1:0-21292 GCA_051649345.1 Leadbetterella sp.
GCACTTTCATCTACAGGATCTTTCTCAACCATACCAGTATATACCAACGCACCCGCTGCACCAGGATCATTATCCGTAGGGTCATGATCTTGAAGTGGGGTATATATTCTCCCCCCAAGAGAACCAGACATAAACTCACCTTGTACAAATGCCAGCTCTAGATTAGACAATGTAAATTTCCATTTTCTGGCAGAATATTCACCCTGACAATCATTAGAAAAATAGACTATACCCGTAAATCCGGTGCCATCAATGAGAATTCCCTTACCACCTATGGATCGTACACATTCAATCTTCTCTGCATCCACGTTGGTGTTATTTATGGCGGGTTCCCCCTCTGCTGCATCTTGGTTATCCTTTCGGAAGGATTTAGGAAGGTAGACTTCAAAGTTCTTGATATAGATACCCTTCCATCCAGGCGACATATCTCCATTATACCCATCTGGAAACGTCATACTAGGGGAATTGGACAAATCGGATCCATCGTAGGTCGCTTCTTCTAACTTGAAACCAAACTTCTCAAACTTAGGTATACAAAATGGCCCACCTTCTAGCGAACTTGCACTGATGGATACCAACATACCGCCCATGCCCTCGCTTTTGGTAAACTTGGCTTGATCAAGACTAAATTTAACCCTGCCCGTAGGCAAAGCTTTCCCTTTTTTGGTATCATAGGGCAATAAAACACTTCGAGGGAAGATCACTTCTGCCGCTAAGCTAGCTTCGTTAAATTCATTACAGTTAAAATCTATATATGTTTTAGTACCCGAAAAGCTCCTATCAACTTCCAGAAGTCAAGGTTGGCAAAGTAAATCCACCTCCCGATGCTGCCGTAACCAATATCACATCTCCATTTGCATCTACAGATAATGCCTTACCATTACTAGCGGCTGGTGTGGGTGCTGTAGTGGAGGCAAAACCTCCCAAACGTAATCCCGATGTTCCTGCAGTTGCTCCAACAATGTGAAGTCTATTGCCTGGGCTGTTAGTGCCAATACCAACACCAGTACTATTTATTCTCATTCTTTCAGCACCATCTAGATCAAAAGTCGTGAAATAACCTGTAGCTGAAGAAGTACCTGCATTAAACTTGTAGTTTTTAGTAGTTCCATCCAAACTAATAAATGCTAAGGTATTTGTACCTGTATTTACTTCATTAAACAAAATCCTCCTGAATCCACCAGCTGCTGTTGGTGATAATGCGAATATGGTCGTATCTGAGCTTAACTGTAAACGATATCTAGGTATAGCGGTAGTATTACCAATACCAAAATTACCATTGTTCGCAATAGTATAAATGGGTCTCCAGGTAATAGCCGCATTAGCAGCAGTAGACGCCGGATTTCCTAACTGAAATATAAAATTACCTGTGGTTCCTTGGTAAAAACTACTGGAATACCCTATGGCTCTGTTTTTCCAACCCGAAGAATTGAGTGCATTAATAGTAAAGTATTGATTATTATTCATCTCTACTGTGGATTGCAGCCTCGAGACCCCCGTCGCACTCAAAGTAGTAAAACTACCTGCCGATTGAGCCATCCCTTTCAATGCTCCAAATAACAAAATAAAACCAGTCAAAAAAGAAGTAAAACTCTTTCTCATATTTTTAATTTTAATTAATACAAAACAAATTGGGCACAATTATGCCTTATAATTTTATTAGCGAACGCAGATCAATAAAATTGTAATCGAAAGGTCTAGAAAGAAGAAATCTAATAGGGTTTATGGATAACTTTTAGATTTTTAGGGTAACCTTATGTAAATTCATTCTAAAACTATTTCAATTTTTTTTGAAATCAAAATATTTTTTTAAAATAATTTAAACAATTTTGCAACAAATTGAATATGAGATATCTAGGTCATAATTTTTTTTCAACAAAAAATTATTTGATTAATCATATTTATCCTTTGCTTAATAAGCAAAAAACTAAAAAGTGAATTTAAAAGAACATTATTCAAATTAAATCAGTCAACGATACAAGCCTAGGTAAGATAAAACTTGTAATCCTAAATTGAATATGTAAGCGATAACACTATTGGTTCAATTCCTCCCACTTAAATACCCTAAATATACCTTAGGATCATTGACGAGCTTAAGCCTGTAGTATTTAGCTCCTAGTTTTTTATACTCTTCTGGGTGGATCACTTCCTTTTTCAAGAAACTTATTTTATGGTTAAAGGGTATTTCTTTGCCATTTTTATCAAACATGGTTATAAACTCAACTTGTCGGCCTTGCATGGATTCTAAATAGATTTCTTGAACTTGCGAGGGTGAAGCTTTCAAATTTTCAAACTTCAATTGATCCTCAAATTCAGAATCCGCTATATCATTGGAAACAAAAATAGCGTCTATTGTTTGCAATGGATTATTTTTGGATACATAGAGTTCTTTACTTCTAGAATACGAGCTATCTATTAACCAGAAAACGAACCGATGGTTTTCGTCGGATTCAGCTCGCAAAATCAAAGAGTCGGATTGTGAATAGATAACTTCTTTGGATTGATTTTCGAATACCCAATCTGAGTTTTGTTCGGAGTAATCTACCGAAATCCTACCCCCATCCCATGATTTTAAGGAAACTGAGTTTGCATAAGACCACCCCCAAACTTCTGCTATATGTTCAGGGATTTTTGTGGGTCTAACTCGGAGGTAATTTTTGACATTTTCAATATTTGCTCTCCAGGTTTCCATCGACGGAATCGATTTCCACCTACGAATATGCTCGGGCATTTCGGGCTCAAATTCTTTTACAAATTCACCGTGTAATGCAAGCGTATTTTCGGTTTTGAATGTTGTCTTCAATAGTTCTAAAAATCGGGCTGAGAATCGTTTTTTAAATTTATCGTTTTGAGCCAATTTGCCCAAAATAAAGTTCTCAGGCATCTCCAATGCCCTTTTCAGGTTGTTGAATCCCACGTCAAACACTTCTCCGAAACCCCTCTCTCCATCGTAAAAGATCCAACGCCATCTACCGTCACTGGGTTTATTGCTTGATACATCTACTTTAGACGTTCGTTTTCTCCAAAGCTTCACATTATTTTGTGGCCAATCCACATTACCTGTAAAAATATGAGCAATTTGAAAATCAATAAAGTTGTCAATATCAATGCGATTGAGAGCTTCTTCATAGTTTTTGTCATTACTAAAGTCAGTTTCCTTAAAATATTTTTTAAGATCATTATATGCATTGATATCCCCAGCTTGCACCTCCTCAGGACCATAAAATACAATATTGATCATATCAATTTCATTTCTGCCTACTCCTGTCTTAACCTCAATAAACTCTTCATTTGTACGCTCTCTAAGCTCGTGTATACCCCAATACTCCCCGTTCAATAGAAGTATAGCGGGCTGATAGCCCTGACAAGGCAATCGTAAATTGCTCATAAGTTTACTTGTAAATACATCATTTACTTGTGTGCGGATATTATCATTCCCTCCATTTCTAAGGATCAAATGACTCATTTTTATTCCTTCAGAGCCTTTTAGGTTTATCTTTTTTTCAAACTTTGTATCGCTTATCAATCGTAGACTTTTGTAAGGCATAGAACGCGTACAACCTCCGTTGATCCTAACCTGGATGCTTTCATCGAGGAGTTTGACTTGTCCGATATAATACTGCATTTGGGCCGTACGCTCCCATTCTTCCCCGGTATTTTTATAGTTCCCTGGCGTACATATAGAGGCCGCCTCATTACTTTGTAAACGAAAATTGTCAAAGTCTTGCCCCGCCACATAGATGCCATACCTGTAATCAAAAAAATCCTCTGGCTTAATAGTCAAAGACACGACGGGAAACTTATGCAAAGGCTTATCATTGACTATATAAGACCTCTCCACCACTTCGCTTGGCAAATACCCCTTCTTTTGTGCCACAGCCTTGAGCGTATTACCTGTTCGAATGGAGTACGAAGGTATAAAACCAGGATTTTGTAAAAATGTACTATTGAAGTTACCCAGAAAATTTGGCCCTTCTATTTTGTTTTTTACAGCTATAGGAGACGAATATTCATTTGTTTTCATTTCTACCACCCGTGTAGAAAAACTAGCAGGATTTCCGCCAGTTTCAGCATATTGGTCCTTCGTGATAAACGTTTTTTTTCCTTCAGGCATAGGAGTTGAGCCATCCGTTGTATAAAAAATAGTGGATTTTTTTGATTTGATATTTAAGCTGAAATCAACTGTAGCATACCCTGAAGTACGTGAAAACTCCGGTTTTTTGGTAAATCCCTTGAATATTTCATCCTGATTCGCTTTTCCAGGCGTAGGCTCCGCAAAATAGCCACACGTACTTGTGCCATTCTTCAACCCATACGAAAAATCAGTACGCTGTGTTCCGTAGGAAATACGATGGATATACTTCTTTTTGCCATTTTGGAAAAGATACACCCGACCATCGTTTTTAGAAAGATTTATTTCTTTTTGCCCTTCAAAATATTGATTTTCCCCTAGCATTACCACTCTATACCCCTTGACAGGAACTTTCAAAATACCTTTGTTTACAACGATCAAATTTTTGTCTTTTTTTGAAACCCCAACAGAATAATCCGCCAAATCAATTTCTTGATCGGAACCGTTGTAAACCTCAATCCAATCTGGAGAATTCCCTTGCTGATCTATCTGAACACTTGCATTGGAGGCCATAATCTCAGAAATGACCACTTGCGAAAACCCAGAAAAAGAAATTAATAGAAGTAAAACTAATTTACCCATAGTACAATTTTGAAAATAATAGACGGCATCTACGAAATCATAAAACTCGCTATTCCAGTCTACTTGCTTGAAAATGTTTACCCTTTGTATTACAAATAAATAGTACGGAGTGTTGTTTGGAAAATAATTTTCCTTAAAATTCGATTAATTTTATTATTCGGTTGCTTTTGAATTTAGCAATATGCCTCATGTATTTCAATATTGCAAAAGTCTGATTTATATTTGGATCCGAAAACGAATTGAAAACTAAGTGAAGCTTTTCTTTACTACCCAAGAGGTATCCGAACATTTTGACTTACCCGCTAGCACAATAGAACATTATGTGCGATACTTTGGGCTAAAAATAAATAAAGCCGGAAAAAACAGAAAATACACGCATGCAGACCTTGAGAAACTAGAAAAAATAGTATCTCTCATTCACAAAGAGGGGTATACATTAGAAGGAGCGAAAGAAAAACTAAAATCTAAAAAAGAGATTGTAGAAAACATACCCAAGTCTGAAATCATTTTGAGACTTACTGCTGCTAAAGAGATATTAGTCAGGCTTAAAGAAACGCTGCAGAATGAGTGAGGACATAGTTTACCAAATTGCTTTAAGCCGTATTGAAGGGATTGGAGGTGTTTTGTTCAAACAAATAGTCTCCCATTTCGGGACTGCAAAAGAAGTTCTGGAAGCTTCAGAATCCAAATTAGCCAAAGTTCCCAATCTTGGCAAGGTCAAAATTTTAAAAATTAAAGAAAATCCTCTTTTTCTAAAAGAAGCCGAACATATTGTCAATGATACAATTAAACAGGGAATCCAAATTATTCATTTCAAGGATGCAGATTACCCCAGTCGTTTGAAACAGCAATACGATTGCCCTCCATTTTTATTCATGAAAGGAAATGGTAGTTTAGAACATCCAAAAACCGTCGCTATTGTGGGTACGCGAGATGCTACGGAATATGGAAAAGCGTCTACTGCTGAAATCGTAAAGGGATTGGCTCTTAAAAATGTTCAAATAATTAGCGGTTTAGCGTATGGAATTGATGTAGCAGCCCACAAGGCCGCTTTAGAGAATAATATTTCTACTATAGCTGTTTTAGCTAACTCCTTAGATCATGTATATCCAACAGCACATACCAAATATGTGAAAGAAATTATGGAGAAAGGGGCTTTGTTGAGTGAACAGCCCATCGGTACAAAAACGATCGATAAATTTTTTGTAGCAAGAAATCGTATCATAGCGGGTTTGGCAGATGCTGTCATTGTGGTAGAATCAAAGAAAAAGGGAGGATCTATGGTTACTGCTCAACATGCCAATAATTACAACAAAGAGGTTTTTGCTATACCGGGAGGAATATTTCAAGAAGCTTCAGAAGGGACTAATTTGCTAATATCCAATCAGTCTGCCCAAATATACACAAACATAGAGGATTTTAATGCCTGGATGAATTGGACAGAAGATACACATTCAAGACCTATACCCAAACCACAAAAATTGGATTTGAATGCTTTCACGGAAGACGAAAAAACCATCTTACAATTATTGGTTCAAAATGGAGAAATGGTCATTGACGAATTGGCTTGGCGAGCTGAATTTAATCCTAACAAGCTGGCATCTATATTATTAAACCTAGAGTTTCAAGATCTTATTAAGCAAAGCCCAGGAAAAAAATTTGCTATCAAAACTTGATAAACCTCTGTATTTTTTAAGAAAAAATTACATTTTCCTCACCTAAATACTCGGTAAGTTGTTTTTTAACTTTCTGAGAAATATCAACTTTATACGATCGAGAAAACATACTGAGCTCCAATTGCTCCAGAGCATCTATCACTTGCATTTTGAGTGTATAAGAACCTGGATTTTCTTCAATTGTCGTCAACAAGGATTCTATCATTTCATCACCGATGCTACGAAGATTTACTTTGAGTTTTACTTCTTTATAAAGTGTTCGCTTGACCTCAGACAATAAATCAACAGAAGTTGGCCGAAAAACAAGACCAGATCCTCTAAAATCCGTTTCTATTTTACCTTTAATACTAGCAAACATACCTTGGTAAAATTTAGAACCCAACTGCTGAAAATCTTTCCCAAACAAAGCAAACTCAATGGAATTAGAGTAATCGTCTATTCGGTAAATGCCAAATTGATTCCCGGACTTGTTGGTTCTAATATTAATGGAGGTTACAATTCCGCCAATCTGTACATTTCTACCTTCATTAGCAGTCTCCAATAAATCAGCTAATGGAACCATAGCTTGCATCTCTACGGCAAACTGGTCAAGAGGGTGACCCGAAATATAAAAGCCGACGACTTCTTTTTCGTATTTGAGCTTATCAAACTCAGACCATGGCTCTACTTTATCTAGTTTGGGGTGCACCACTTGAAAACCACCCGCACCCTGTATATCGCCAAACAATGAATTTTGTGCATTGGACTTATCTTCTGACACTTTATTGGCATAGCGAATGAGTTTCTCAATGTAAGAGGCATTTTCCGTAACCTCAAAATACATGGCTCGATGCAGCTCATCAAAGCAATCCAACGCTCCTGCATACACGAGAGATTCGATGGTTTTTTTATTGACAGTTCGAAGGTTAACACGCGTAATAAAATCAAATACATCTTTGAACTCTCCTCGGGCAGCCCGTTCTTCAATAATACTATCAACGGCAGCATCACCTGTTCCTTTGATACCGCCAAGTCCAAATCGAATTTGACCCGTTTTGTTTACCGAAAATTGCTTATCCGATTCGTTAATATCTGGACCTAAAACGACAAGACCTTGAGCCTTGCACTCTTCCATAAAGAAGGTGATTTTATCTAGGTTACCCAAGGAAGATGTCAAGACCGCAGCCATATACTCTGAAGGGTAATGGGACTTCAGATAGGCCGTCTGGTAGGCTACAAACGCATAACACGTAGAATGTGACTTATTGAAAGCATACTGAGCAAAAGCCTCCCAGTCTACCCATACTTTCTCGCACACCTTGGCATCAAAACCATTGGCTGCAGTACCTTCCATAAACTTGGACTTCATTTTATCCAAGACATCTTTTTGCTTTTTACCCATGGCTTTACGCAAGGTATCTGCGTCTCCTTTGGTAAAATTTCCTAGCTTTTGGGATAAAAGCATCACCTGCTCTTGGTACACAGTAACCCCATATGTGTCTTGGAGATATTCCTCCATTTCGGCGAGATCATACTTAATTTCCTCTCGACCGTGTTTTCTATTAATAAACGTAGGGATATAAGCAATGGGGCCCGGTCTGTACAAGGCGTTCATGGCAATCAAATCCTCAAATTTATCAGGAACAAGATCTTTGAGGTATTTTTTCATACCATCGGATTCAAACTGGAATATGGCATTGGTTTCTCCCTTTTGAAACAGCTCAAACGTCTTAGCATCATCCAATGGGATTGTATCTATATCAATCTCAATACCCCTGTTTTTTCGCAAGATATTGAGAGTTTCTTTTATAATGGATAGGTTTCGTAAACCCAAAAAGTCCATTTTTATTACCCCTGCGTCCTCTATCACACTTCCTTGATACTGTGTAATTAACAGGTCAGAATCCTTGATAGTGCTCACAGGAACAATCTCCGATAAGTCATAAGGGGCAATAATGATTCCTGCCGCATGTACACCTGTATTTCTTACCGTCCCTTCTAGTTTTTCGGCTTGCTTGAGTACTTTCCCTTCTAGTTGAGTAGAATTATAGGCATCCCTAACTTTTCTTACATTCTCCACCTCCTCGGGGCTCATTCCCAAACTTGCCAACGATTTTTCACCCGTTTCTGGATAGTGGATCAGTTTATTGAAATCGATTCCGTAGGCAGGCTTATCGGGAATCAACTTGGTAAGAGCATTCGTATCTGCCAAAGGGTATTCCATCACCCGAGCTACGTCTTTAATGGCCGACTTGGTAGCCATAGTACCATAGGTAATGATCTGGGCTACTTGAGATTTTCCATATTTATCTACTACATAATCGATTACTTTTTGACGCCCATCGTCTTCAAAATCCGTATCGATATCGGGCATGGACTTACGGTCGGGATTCAAGAAACGCTCAAAAAGGAGGTTGTACTTAATGGGATCAATATTCGTGATTCCTATACAATATGCCACCACTGATCCTGCAGCAGACCCTCTTCCTGGACCGATCATGACACCCATGTTTCTACCAGCTGCAATAAAGTCCATTACTATCAAAAAGTATCCCGCAAAACCCATGGTACGGATCGTAAATAGCTCAAAATCTATCCTTTCTGTTACATTAGAGTCTAATTCTCCATATCTTTTTCTTGCTCCTTCATAGGTGACATGTTTGAGATATTCCCATTGGTTGAGTGTGTCTTCTGTATGGATCTTAAACTCTTCTGGGATCGGAAAATTAGGAAGAAGGATATCTTTCTTTAGATTAAGAGTTTCTATTTTACCTACAATCTCATTTGTATTATCAATAGCAGCTGGTATATCGGCAAACAGTTGCGACATTTCTGCTGTGGACTTGAAGTAAAACTGATCATTGAAAAATGCAAAACGGGTATCCCGAGAGCTTAGACTGTCATCGTCATTGAAATCTTTCGCCGAAGGAGTAGAAAGCTTTTCGTTGGTATTGACGCAAAGCAAAATATCGTGAGCAACCCAATCTTGCTGATCTACATAATGGCTATCATTAGATGCAATAACCTTTACATTATACTTTTTTGCAAATCGGAGTAATACGTCGTTGACCACCATTTGCTCAGGAATCTCATGACGCTGTATTTCTACATAAAAATCCTCTCCAAATCTATCCAACCACCATTGAAACTCAATTTCTCCTTCTTCTTCACCTTTTTTTAGAATAGTCTTGGGAACAGATGCCCCAATACAACAGGTCGTGGCTATCAATCCTTCTTTGTATTTTTCGATAAGAGCTTTAGTCACTCTTGGATACTTCCCATACAATCCTTCTATATAACCTAAGGAACATAATTTCGATAAATTCTTATATCCTTCTGCGTTTTTGGCGAGCAACAATTGATGATAACGAATGTCCTTTACTTCCTTAGAGAAAGACTTACGGGTATGGTCTTCTACTACATAAAATTCACATCCTACAATCGGTTTTACATTGAATTTTGAGGCCGTCGCAACAAACTCAAACGCCCCAAACATGTTACCATGATCCGTGATGGCCATGGCAGGCATACCATCGTCTTGAGCCTTTTGAAATAGCTTTTTGATATTGGAAGCCCCGTCCAATAAAGAAAATTGGGTATGATTATGTAAATGTGAAAACTTCAAGAGAGTAGTATTTGGGAATGTAAACTGCAAGTTACAAAATAGTCCCAAAATCATACCTCCAAGTACAGCAATAATCTGTAATTTTGTGGATAAAATTAGTATTCTTCGTTGGTTAAAATCGGTAACATAGAATTAGGCGAATTTCCATTGCTGCTTGCTCCCATGGAGGACGTGAGTGATCCGCCTTTTCGACAAGTGTGTAAGGAGAATGGTGCAGATATGATGTATACTGAATTTATTTCTTCCGAAGGCCTTATCCGAAACGCTCGAAAGTCGGTTCAGAAACTAGATATTTTTGAATATGAGCGACCCATAGGGGTGCAACTATTTGGTTCAGATGTAGACACCATGGCAGAATGCACTCGGATAGCCAGCGATGTGAATCCCGATCTGATTGACATTAACTATGGTTGTCCTGTAAAAAAGGTGGCTTGCAAAGGTGCAGGAGCTGCTTTACTTCAAGATGTTCCGCTCATGACAAAAATGACCAAAGCCGTTGTAGATGCTACGCATTTGCCCGTAACTGTCAAAACACGTTTGGGATGGGATGATATGACCAAAAATATTGAAGAAGTAGCCGAAAGACTGCAAGATGTGGGTATACAGGCCCTTACAGTACACGGACGTACACGTGCACAACTATATAAAGGAGAGGCCGATTGGTCTTTGATTGCCAAGGTCAAAAATAATCCTCGTATCAAAATACCTATTTTTGGAAATGGAGACATTGACTCCCCTCAAAAAGCCTTAGAATATAGAAATAGATACGGAATCGACGGTATCATGATCGGGAGAGCTTCTATTGGTTATCCTTGGATTTTCAACGAAATCAAGCATTTTTTTCAGACAGGTCAAGAACTTGCTCCTCCTACTATGAAACAGCGTGTAGACGCCGCCTTGCAACACCTCAAATTTTCGATCCAATGGAAAGGAGAGGTATTGGGTATCCTGGAAATGCGTAGACATTATACCAATTATTTCCGCGGATTACCCCATTTCAAAGACTATCGGATGAAGCTTGTCCAAAGTATGGAAAAAGAAGAACTTTTTGCTACAATTGCCGATGTTCTTGTTCATTATGATGGAATTACACTCGAAACCAAAGCCAAGGCCGTAGAGTATGGTGGGGTGGATTGATAGATCTTGGTGTAAGCTTTAGGCTTATCCACTTATCTAAACAAAAATCCTAACGATTGTGGACTAAACGACTATCAACTAAACATTCCACCAATACGTAAATTTCAGGACAAGTGAACGGTTTTTCTTCGTGAAATTATCGGATGTGTAGTTATCCGTGTATACCAAAAACAAGTCTGATGCAGGACTGTATCGCCACTGTAATCGAGAGTTAATATTGAAGTTATTGGCTTGATTATTAAACTGGAAAAAGTTGGAAACAAACAATTTATTTGTAAATGTCAAATCCAGTCTTGGCCCTATTAACCAAAGATTGTAGGAATTAAACTTTAGTTTTTCAGGCAAGCGACTATCGCCTTCAAACATGAGACGATTGAGAGACCCTTTCATGCCAATAGCAGCATAGGGCTGAAACCGATAATTAAGCTCCGTTTCTAGCCTCAATCTTCTACCATCCGCATAATACCCACCATATCGGGTCTCAAAACCATAGGTAAATAGGCTCTGGGGACGAGAAATAAATACGGTTCCCCATGATGCCCAATTGTGCTTTTGTCCTGCCTCAAGGTACTCTTTTTTGAAGTTTGTTGGATCAAAATCACTTAACAACATTTGCTGATCCGTGGCTGTCCAAAACGTAAATTGTTCTTGGGTACGAAACGTCCATTTATAGGAAAAGTAATTCGTATTTTCGAAAAGTTTCCCTCCGTTCTTCGTAAAATAACCAAAAACGCCAAATCTAGGCCCATGGGACAAAACGATGCCTGATTTGGGAAAGAAAAAACGTGTATACATAGCACTTCCTTCAAGTACATCTACACGAGGTACAAAACCCATTTCGTTTCCATTAAAAAGAGAGTCTACAGATTTAAATGAGATATCTAGCTGATACCTTCGGGTTTGTCTATCAATAAATCCCCCATACGCAAGATTTTGCTGATTGGCACCAGGCACAAACGTAGCTATAGCATAGACTTTGCCTGACCACTTATTATCGGAACTTTGGAGATTAAACTCACCTCCCAAAAACCGGCTAAAGGCAGTTATAGAAGATGCATCTAGAGAATCTCTTAGATTAGTTGTTTGCTTATTGGCTCCATATAATGTGAAAAAGCTACGCTTAAAAACACGTCTTTGCAGGGATACTATGGAATAATTAGCCCCCGTATTTGATGTTGTATCTTTTTCTGTTTGAATATTCATAGCACCAATACGCCAATTTTTGGATAGCTTACCCGATACTTTAGCACCATATAACATAGCCTCTTTGAGTCCAATCCTTCTCGAGAAGAAAGGACGCAAGCTACCTGTACCCAGGTTATTAAAAATATCTCCGTTTTCCAGAAAAAACTGCCTTCTTTCTGGAAAAAAAAGCTCAAATCTATCCAAATTTATTTGCTGCTGATCTACCTCTACTTGTGAAAAGTCAGGCATCACACTTAAATCCAAATTAAGAGCCGAAGTAAGGCCTATTTTAGCATCTAAGCCGATTCCTGAGGTCCTATTTGTTTTTACATCCTCATAATTTCTCACGATTCCACCCGTAACAAAGGGTATCAAACTGATGTTTTTGCCCGGTCGTGGAGGAATAGAATCCCAAACCAAATTACCTGTATAGGCTAAAGAAGCTGTCGGAAACTGACGGGGAATAGGTACCCAAGACGATTTTTCGGTGGTTTTCAGGTCCAATCTACTAAAATTTACTCCCCACGATTTTTCATTTTTTCTATATCGAAGAGTTTTAAACGGTATAGCGGCTTCCCATACCCACATGGTAGCATCCTCTCTGACTTCAGATTTCCATTTGTTTTCCCAAGAAAGATTTATGCTTGCAGCCGACAAAAGACCATCCCATTGTCCACCTCTTGCATTAGAACCAAATGTAAATCCCGTAGTGAGATCATTGAAGGTATCGAAAAAAAGTAAATTATTGTCATTCTTATGGAATGTCCAGTCGCGTTTCAAAGATTCTACGAGTACATGCTTCCCTACGGAACTCTTATGATTGATAAACAATACGTACATATTCTTGGAATCATATGAGAATCTTACTTCTGTCTTATTGATAGCCTTGGAGGTATCCATAGGAAGTACTTGATAGGTTATTTGAGTTTCGGGTATAGACATCCAAAATGTACTATCAATCTTACCATCTATTTTGGGAGGATTAAGGTCCGACCTTTTTATATAGTAATTAATATGATTATTGATTTTTTGTGAAGACATTTGTAATGAATACATTAACAAACACAGTAAAACACAAAATTTATTTATCTTCACTTGAAAAAAATTAAGTATGATGATGTTTTAAATGAAATATTTCGCACCTTTATATACAATTACGAAATACAGGAAAGTTTTGTTCCAAGGTATAGGTAATTATCTCCTAAAGTAACACTAAAAAATGAAAATTTCTAGCGAGACAGTTGTGTCTCTCGTGTATGACTTATCTATTTGTGACCCAGGAGAAGATTTCGAAGTTGTTGAAGTGGTTACTCTTGAAGATCCGTTTATTTTTTTGTTTGGGCATAGTGGTCTTCCAGAAGCGTTCGAAAAACAACTTAAAGGTTTTGAAGCTGGGCAGGAATTTGAGTTTGAACTTACTCCGCAGTCAGCGTTTGGCTTACATTCTGAGAACGATATTCAAAGTTTTCCGCTCGATTTTTTCAAAATTGACAACGGAAATATCCCAGAGGACATGTTGGAGATTGGCAATTTTTTACCCTTTACCAACGACCAAGGCGATCGTATTACAGGAAGAATAATTTCCATTCATAACGAATTGGTGAGTGTGGATTTTAATCACCCTTTATCTGGGAAAAATTTGCATTTCAAGGGTAAGGTGATTTCTATCAGAAAAGCTGAACCGGGTGAGATTGCACATGGGCATGTTCATGGTGAGGGAGGGATTAATCACTAAGAATAATGTGTAGAAAGGGTATAGAATTCAATTACTATCCTTTAAGACTTGTCTTTGTATTTATGAAATTTCAATCTTAATTCTATTGGTATCGATTTGTTGTAAATTAAAACGAAGATGTTTCATTGTACAGAAAACGGCTATGGAATTGCCGAATACAAAGTAATTTAATTCTACCCCTGATTCTTAATCACTCAAAACTGAATTGCCCAGCGGCTTCTATTAATTTCATTAGTAAACATTTTACCCTACCTTTGTCTACAATATGTTTTCAAGGATTACAAGGCTAGAAAGGTACCTCATCCTTAGGTTTCTAAAAACCTATGTGTTTTCGGTATTTATTATAATTTGCATTGTCCTTATTTTTGATTTAGGGGAAAAAATCGATGACTTCATGGAATCCAGCCCTCCTTTAAAAAGTATATTAGTCGATTATTACCTCAATCTTTCAGCTTATTGGGCCATTAAATTAAGCCCTCTAATGATTTTTATTTCAACGGTATTTTTTACAGCAAAAATGGCAGCTAATACCGAAATAGTAGCCATTCTGAGTTCTGGTACGAGTTTTTTAAGATTTATGCGTGCCTATTTTCTAGGTTCAATAGTTGTAGCAGTTGGAACATTTGTTATGATAGGCTGGGTCATACCGAATGCTAATTCCAAAAAGAGTAAATTTATCGACCAATATATCAATCCCAATAAAACCTACGAGGGGCGTGATTTTCATATGGCGATTGATAAAAACACGTATATATATTTGTCAAACTACGATATACCCACTAAGACAGCTTACGATTTTACACTCGAAAAGATACAGAACAATCAGTTAATAGAGAAACTTACCGCCAGAAGAGCCGTATACATAGATTCTACCAAAAAGTGGCAGCTTAATGAATACCGAACGCGAAAGCTCGGAATTATGAAAGATCAACTCCAAGAATTTACACTCAAGGCTAAAGACACAACCTTAAATCTACTACCTACGGATTTTGAAAGCACCAAAAATTTCCAAGAAACGTTTACATTACCTAGGCTCAATAAGCAAATTTCACGGATTAACAGCCGTGGAGGTGAAGGTGTAGAAGTATTTGAGGTTGAATATTTTAGTCGTTTTGCAACCCCGTTTGCTGTAGTGATTTTATCTTTAATGGGAGTGATTGTCTCATCCCGAAAAAGTAGAGGTGGAATTGGGCTTCAGATTGCCATCGGATTTTTGTTGGCATTTTCCTATATTCTATTTTATATTACATCGCAGAGCTTCGCTTTAGCGGGTGACCTATCCCCTGCTTTAGCGGTGTGGCTTCCTAATATTGTTTTTAGCTTTATTACTGTGTTTTTGTATTTTACTGTTCCGAGATAACAAGACGAAAGGTCTATTTTTCAGATACCTCAACGATCCAAGAACGCTTCCAGCTTTCATTACTAGATAAAGTTTCAACTCCCTTCTTTTTTGTGAAGTCTCCTGTATGGTCTTCAAAATCAGCCACTCCGCACCAAGGTTCTAAACAAATAAAATCAGCTCCTTTTGCTGCCCAAATTCCGAAAAAACTATAATCTTCAAATCCAAACCTCATCTTGAATTTATCTTTGGGAGATTCCAAATATATATTTTTTGAGGATAGAGAATTCAAAACCCAAGCATCATTTGTAAACATTTCTTTATTCAATTTCAAAACCCCATTATCCACTTGCACATTTTCGGATACGTTCTTTACAATACCTGAAGAATTAAGAGCATATCGTTTCAAGCTAGTGTCATTCTCGAATCGGATAGAATAATCAGAATAGGATAAACTGTTATGAAAAGGCAAATTGAAGGCCGGATGAGCCCCTATTGAAAACCAGATATGGCGACTATCCTTGTTTCTTACTTCATACTCCACAGTAAGTACATTTTCCATGATCATATACGTTATAGTAAGCTCAAAATCAAAAGGATATACGACTCTGGTTTTCTCCGAAGACTTAAGTTCAAAGCTAAGATGCGTATCTGAACTCTGCTTCAAATCAAAACTCTGCTCTCTAGCGAATCCATGTCTTGGTAATTCATACTTTTCACCTTCAAATGTATACGAATTATCGATCAAACTTCCAATAATAGGGAACAAAACAGGCGAAGACTTAGGCCAAGCGACACCTCTTTGCCAGATATATTCTCTTTCACTTTGTTTATGAAAATAACTCCTTAGTTCTGCACCCAAAGAATTAACTTGTATAGAAATGTGCTCATTTTCAAGGCAGTACAATTTTTCCATTTTTTTCGATTTTAGTACCACAAAAATAGAGTACCTCACGTTATTTTTCAATCATACACCAATTTTTCAAAAGCTATTTCAATATATCGACCCAAGGTTTCAGCAAATTCTGTAAATTTGTCTTTTAATGAATTTTACTTACTTATTTTTTCATACATTCAATGTTTAACTTCTTAACAAAGACAATTTCTAAAATATTTGGAACCAAATCTGAAAAAGATCTGAAAGAATTGGGCCCCGTTGTAGAAATGACAAATGCTGAGTTTCAAAAACTTGCGAATCTAAGCAATGACCAGCTACGTGAAAGTACGCAGAACCTAAAAAATGAAATTGCTCGTAGACTTTCTGCTATTGATGCGGAAATCGAAAAATTAAATACTACAGCTAATGACGAGTCCACCTCTTTGGATGATTCAGAAGGGATATTTAAGCAAATAGACCAACTTAATTTAGACCGCAATAAAGAGCTTGAGGTAATCCTAATGGATATCATGCCCCAAGCGTTTGCGATCGTAAAAGAAACTGCACGTAGGTTCAAAAACAACTCAAACTTAGAAGTTACTGCTACACATCTTGATAGACAGTTAGCGATGACAAAGTCACATATTGAGATATCGGGCGATAAAGCCGTTTGGAAAAACCAATGGATGGCTGCAGGTAATCTCATCACATGGGATATGGAGCATTACGATGTACAGATTATTGGTGGTTCCGCCCTACATCAAGGAAAAATATCAGAAATGGCCACTGGTGAGGGTAAAACACTCGTAGCTACCTTCCCTGCTTTTCTCAACGCTCTTGCAGGAAAAGGCGTACATATTGTCACCGTAAACGACTATCTGGCTCGTCGAGATTCTGAATGGATGGGGCCCATATTTGAGTTTAATGGAATTACATGCGACTGCATAGATAAGCATCCAGCGAACAGCTCCGCTCGTAAGCAAGCCTACAATGCAGACATCACGTATGGCACCAACAACGAGTTTGGCTTTGACTATCTCCGTGATAACATGGTCAACGATCCCGACGAAATGGTACAACGTCCTCATCATTATGGTATGGTAGATGAGGTAGACTCTGTTCTTATAGATGATGCCCGTACTCCTTTGATTATTAGTGGCCCAATGGCCAAAAAGAACGACGACGAGCTTTACAATACTTTTAAAGGCAGGGTCGCTCAAATCGTAGAAGAACAAAAAAAATTAGCAGGAGCTTATTTAGTAGAGGCTAAAAAACTGATTGGTGAAGGAAACAAAAAAGAAGGAGGATTATCCCTTTTTAGATCGCACAGAGCCCTACCAAAAAGCAAACCGCTCATCAAATACTTATCTGAGATTGGGATAAAAAACATACTCTTGGAAACGGAAGCAATCTATCTGGCTGAAAATCAAAAACTCATGCCTCAAGCAGATGCCCCTCTATTTTTTACAATAGAAGAAAAAAACAATTCCATTGAGCTCACAGATAAAGGATTAGATTATTTATCGAAGTTTGATAATGATCCTGACTTCTTCACTATGCCAAACCTATCCGTTGATATGGCGGCCATAAAGAATTTGGACATTTCCGAAGAAGAAAAAATTCTAAAAAACGATGCTTTAATTCAAAACTATTCTACCAAAGCAGAACGTATACATGCTGTCAATCAGCTATTAAAAGCGTACACGTTATTTGAAAAAGACGTAGAGTATGTGTTGATGGATGGTAAAGTCATGATAGTAGACGAACAAACGGGTCGTATCATGGATGGTCGTAGATGGTCTGATGGGCTGCATCAAGCAGTAGAAGCGAAGGAAAATGTAAAAGTAGAAGACTCTACTCAAACTTATGCTACTATTACGCTTCAAAATTATTTCCGTATGTACCATAAGCTAGCTGGTATGACGGGTACTGCTGAAACAGAAGCGGGTGAATTCTGGAAGATATATAAGCTGGATGTGGTTTCTATCCCTACCAACAAAAAGGCCGTTAGAGAAGACAGAGAAGATAAGATTTATAAAACAATCCGTGAAAAATACAATGCTCTTACGGATGAAATCGTAGAAATGGTAGGTCAAGGTCGACCTATTTTGGTAGGTACTACTTCTGTTGAAAATTCGGAAATCATCAGCCGTATGCTTACCCTTCGGAAGATTCCTCACCAAGTGTTAAATGCCAAGCAACATGCAAAAGAAGCAGATGTTGTTGCAGAAGCAGGGAAGCCTGGTACAGTCACGATTGCAACGAATATGGCAGGTAGAGGGACAGATATTAAGCTTACCCCAGAAAGTAAACAAGCAGGTGGCTTAGCCATTATTGGTACCGAGCGTCACGATTCTCGTAGGGTAGATAGGCAGCTAAGAGGACGTGCAGGTCGTCAGGGAGATCCTGGTTCTTCGCAATTTTTCGTGAGTTTGGAAGATGGCCTGATGCGTATGTTTGGATCTGATCGTATTTCCAAAATCATGGATACCATGGGTATGAAGGAAGGCGAGGTAATACAGCACTCCATGATCACAAACTCAATAGAAAGAGCTCAAAAGAAAGTAGAAGAAAACAACTTTGGAACACGTAAACGCCTCATCGAATACGATGACGTGATGAATATCCAAAGAGATACGATTTATAAGAGAAGACGAAATGCATTGTTTGGGGATAGACTTTCGATTGATATAGCCAATATATTGTTTGACAGCTGTGCCGATATTATCCAGAATGCAGGCAATAATTACGAAGAATTCCTCCTTCGTTGTGATCAAAGACTTGGGTTTAGACCATCCATTAGTCAGGATGAATATAGCCGTAAACCTAAGAATTTAACACAATTAGTATATAAAGAAGCTGAACAACAGTATCAAACCAAATGCGATACTATCAAAAAAGCGATACTACCGGGACTCAATCAAATACTTAATGATAGGATAGCCTTAGAAGGCGAATCTTATTTAGCCATTGTCACAGATGGTACGCACAATATGGCTGTGTATCCTGAACTCCGTAAAACGGTGGCAACAAATGGTAAGCAATTGATTACCGAAATGGAAAAAGGCATCTCATTGGCAATTATTGACCAAGAATGGAAAGAGCACCTACGTGATATGGATGACTTGAAGCAGTCAGTTCAAAATGCGAGTTATGAACAAAAAGATCCTCTCTTGATTTATAAATTTGAAGCTGTAGAATTGTTTCAAAACTTCCTAAAAAAAGTAAATGCCGATACTATCAGCTTTATCATGAAAGCCCAAGTGGAAGAACTCCGTTTTCAACAAGCAGTAAGTGCCCCAAGAAGAGAAAGAACGGAACTTTCTACGAATAGATCAAACGAAGAAGATTCTTCTGAAAGCAGAGTTCAACAAGCACCTATTCGTAGCGAAAAAATTGCTAATCGGAATGATAAAGTGAGCGTTCAATACAAAAATGGTGTTGTAAAACGAGATGTTAAATACAAATCTGTTGAAGAAGACGTGATGCGTGGTGATGCAGTATTGATAGATTGAATTTCTAAAACATAATTTATTGAAGAAGGTAGGCTAAAAGTCTACCTTTTTTATTGCCAAAAAATATATGTCTTCACTCAAACCACCGATGCTGTTTTATCTTGAAAAAGTAATTGCATTAAACTTAGATTATCCCCGTCATTTTTCTTTATCTCTACAAAATACTTCTTTTGCCAAGCTTGGGTCTTCTCGGCTTGTTTGCTTTCTACCTTATCCCATGGAGGATAAACTCGGATACCACGTTTCCCTCCTTTTCCGTTTAGAGAAAAAATACCTTTTTCGAGCAAGACTGATTTTAGAAAAATAAACTGACCGATAGTATCATCCCTTTTTGATACAATAATAACAAAATCAATATCATCTTTACCATCAAATGGTTCTGTTATGCCCTCTTCATTTCGTTTCCAAATGGTAACAAATTGCCCAGTCTTTGTGGGCGTAATTTTAGAAACTCTATTATGATTTTCATCCCACCCAATTCAAATCTACAAGCACCGTATTCAACGCTTTCTGAACTCCAGATTAGATTAGTCAGATTTAAACCACATTTTTCATAAACCGATTCTTGAAATAATTGAAAGTCAACGACATTCTGGCTCATAAAAAAGTGGTGAATATTTTTTTACTCGATTTACAATCAATCCAAAGGTTTTACTCCATATGTATTCATTGCACTTTCTATCTGAAATTGCTCCGTTCTATCTGGATACAAATGATAACTAGGTGCTTGAATAATTTCTACTTGACTGACCTCAATTTCAATAACCGCTTGAATAGGAAACTGGTCAGTAAACAAATCTGTTAAAGGTCGTACTTTCTCCTTAAAGAGCGAATCATTTTTATCAATTATAGACGCAATCCCCTTTATTTTAAACCCTTTTTGAACAAATACATCTACAAAACTCACACACACCCGAGGATTCTCCCTAATATTCAATATGCTTTTAGGTGAAAAAATATGAGCAATCAGCAACGTGTGATCGCCTTGATACGTGAATATTTCTTTAGGGGAGACATTGGGTTCATTGTATTTGTCTGACGTGGCTAGCCAGCACAAAACACATTTCTCCATACTTTTTTTTACCTCATTACTTATCATGATTGTATCTATTTCTAAAATCGAATACTTCTCCCATTAAATTCTAACTTTGCCTCAATGCATCTCCATTAGATATATTCCGCACCCTCCCCCTGCTTCTGAGCCCGAAAACGAACCCTGGAAAGCCATCCATTTCCCATCATCACTTATGACTGGATTACTTGATCGATACCCAGGCACGTCCGCAAAAAATGTAATTCTATCCATTATGTTGGTTTTGCCTTCCAGATTCAACTTATAGATATCAATCGTTGACGTACCAGTTGTAGGAGCATGTTTATCGGATTCCACAAGTATGAATTTTTTGTTTGGAAATATTCCCTCAGGTTCTTCGTATGTCAGTGGACTTTTAGAATAGTTTATGATCTCTTTTGATTGTAGATTTACCCCCATTACTTCCGATCGGAACGC
>JBOFGX010000049.1:0-17925 GCA_051649345.1 Leadbetterella sp.
TTGAATGTCACATTTTTTTCGTGTAAATCTTTATATAGGTGGTCTATACGATCCGTATTGAATAAAGAGGCTCTTCTTTTGATGCCATGGACTTCATAGCCTTTGTTTAGAAGAAATTCTGCTAGATATGCTCCGTCTTGACCTGTTACACCAGTTATGAGGGCTTTTTTCATTTTGTTATTTTGTTTTTTTACTATTCGTTTTTGTCGTGGAATTATCAAGTCCCTTTTTCAAGTTTATCCTTTCATGCAAAATTCTGGCTGCTGGATATTTAGATTTAAGTTCTCTGTAGACCTGATCAGCGTCTTCAGTTGAAAGAAAGTCACCCATTTTTATTCGATAGGTAGGCTGCGTATACCCTTCGTATACTTCATGTTTTGAATAATTTCTAAAAAGGTAATTCTTGATACTCTCAAAATCAGACTTGTTATTGCCAACATAAACTTGAATCCTTACACCACTTCTATCCCTTAATTTTCTATTTTGTTCAATGTAAGAACTTAAAACTTTCTCTACTTCTGAAGTTTTGGAATCAATGACGATTTGTTCTGTCAAGACAGGAATTTCTATAGGAGTTGCTTCTTGCTTCTTGGACTCAGGCTCTTTTTTCTGAGGATTTCGTGGTTTAATTTCTGTAGCGGGAGTCGCTTTTGGAACTTCATATTTTGGTACAAACATGCTTAAGTCCTCCGAATACTCCTTTACACTATCGTCTACCTTTCTGGATTTGGAAGGGGTAGTAATTTTGGAACAAGCAATGGTAGCAAACACCAATATGAAGAATATATATCCCTTCAAGGTAAATTTTTTTTACAAAATTACGAAATATGCAGCTTTTCTAAAAGAAAAAAGACATTCGAGAACCTCAAATGCCTTTCCAAGACGAAAATACTTTAACCTATGATAAATCATCTTAATTAAAAGAATGATGCTTTAATACTATATAACGAACGTAAATTTATAACAAAACATTTGAAATTCAAAACATACTATTGAATTTGTACAAAAAAGTTTACAAATAGTAAATGATTCAATTCATTAGCTAATAAAAAGAAACAAGAGTTACTTAATTTTTATTATTATTCTTTTATATGCTTTTAAATTCGGTATGCCATTATCGTTTGCTTCTACTATGATATGGTAGGTTTCCCCCTTTATGCAATTTTTCTGCATTTTAACGCTTATATCTCCTTTGATTCCTACCTTGAATTTTATAATTGCACTGTCACTGATCTCTTTATACAACCATGCTGAATACGTCAGTTTGTTTCCATCGGGATCAACAGCTTCTGGCTGTAAAGAGATCTGACTACCTGGGTTTACCTCCATCACGACCACGCTTGGATCACGGAATTTAGGGGCATGATTGGCATTCTTATACGAGAGAACACACCATGAGGCTCTAGCTGCAAAATCATTTTGGATATCAGGAACCCATCGAGTTTGAGCATAGCTCAAATCCATTTGTTTTGTGAATGGATTGAAGTCTGCAGAAGATTCACCATCTTCGAACCTATTTTTTATTTTTTCAGATTTGTTGAGTCTACCGCTCCAGCCACCATAATTTGGATTTTCAAAATTACCTAGCCCCATATCTACTAAATGAAGAAAAGCAGGAGTATCACCTTCAGAAATAAATGAATATTTGGTAAAAGGTCCTTTTTCAACAGTCAGTAATTTGGCGGGATTAGAAAACCTATCATCAAATTCACCTAAGGGTTGGTTACCATCTCCATAGCTATGGTACATTTTTAGCAGAGGACCTTTGTTATGAAGAATGTTCTTGCTCATAAACGCACCATTCATGTATTTGTGGTAGGGCTGAGGAACTTTCTTTTTCCAGTCATATGCAAAGCACCAGAATTGATTGGCGTTGTAGAAAACTGCTCTATTTGGCCAGTTAGGTTCTACATATTTTTTGTAGGTGGCATCCTGATCAAGAATGGTATAAATTATGGTTTTCTTGCCTACTTTTTCATAAATAGATTGCCATTCAGGAGTAGGTTTGTATTGATCTTCTATTGATTTCAATGCTCGAGCGATGGTATTTGTACCGCCCCAAGCTTGTAAATACACTGGATCTGGATTATCATCCAGAAGTACTTTCTTGATTAGGTTAGATCCATCCGTGTCTATTTCCATTTCACCCTCAAATGCGATGTTTCCTATTGCAATTTTACTTTTAAGATCTTCTGGTATAGGATATCTAGAATCGTGATTCTTAAGATTTGGGTAAACTTGTCCATAAGCATCTACTAGGTTATAAATCCATTGAGTACCTGGCCAACGAAGTTCTGTGCGTTCCCCGTATATCTTTTTTGTATAAGGCATCTCAGAGATAAATTTTGTTCCTTTGCCATCGCCAGCATAATGCCATTGTGAACTACTGATTACTAAGCCTTCCGTTTTGAACTCATTTGTA
The DNA here is from genome assembly GCA_051649345.1 of Leadbetterella sp. GTDB lineage: Bacteria > Bacteroidota > Bacteroidia > Cytophagales > Spirosomataceae > Leadbetterella. The sequence goes on from JBOFGX010000049.1 coordinate 2,423, forward strand.
TAGAGTAGCATTCGTATGAATGAGTCAATATCATCTACTTCTCCATCCGTAGTGACGATCGTTCGGGCAGGTTTATTGGTTTGAGCAATCATTGTTATGCTTGCAAAACATAGCAATAGAGTAATAATATTTTTTTTCATTCAGTATAACGAAGTTTTTTAGGTGTTATAAACTATAATGTCTCGTAGGCCATCTGTAATTTTATACTTGATAAATACTTCTTCAAAGCATTTGTTTACTTCTAGCTCTTAGTTAAGAAAATGCTTTGCCATAATCTTAAAGGAGATTCTATAGTTAAGCAAAAATAGACAGTAATGATTTTCTAAAACAATTTAAGGGAGAAATTATTATTGGTAAAAGGTTGTACAAGTATGCATTGTACACGTAGATTGTTGATCTATAGCTGCATATAAATTGCTCTTAAATCCGTGCAGAAAATTTATGTTAAAGGTCTTATTCAAACTAATATAAAAAGCGACTCAAGTAGAGTCGCTTTTTATATAAACAATAGAGGCTCAATTTACTTCTTCGTTTGAATTGCTTCTATTGCGAATTTCAACATCTTGTGTTCTATTAGACCTTGATGGCCTTTCACTACTTTTGCTGTTATTTTCGCGATTGGATCTGGAACCCCTTGAGCTGGTGTTACCCGAAGGATTTCTTTCATTTTCAGACCTATTAGACCTTGATGGACTTTCACTGCTTTTATTATTGTATTCGCGATTTGATCTTGAGCCCCTAGAGTTATTATCGCTGCTAGATGAATTTCTTTCGTTTGATCTATCTGATCGCGACTCTCTCGATGAGTTTGATGGGCGATTGTCGTTCCTATCTTCTCTATTCCTTTCGGAAGGACGGTCAGTATTGGGAACTGCACCCACTCTGCCACGAGGGCGTCTTTCGTAGTTCCTTCTAAACTCCCGATTATTAAAATTTCTATCGTAATAGTTTCTGTAGGTACAAGCAGGGGGCGGTATGTAATTTCTTGAACTATATCCTAATCGTAAACTACCATACCCAGGTCTATCAAAACGCCTGAAATTATAATTCCTTCCATACCATCTAAATGTACCTCTGAAAGCGTATCCAGGACGACTATATCCATAAAAATCTCTATCCCAATCGTTTAGTTCAAATCCAATTTTGTCGTGAATATCCATAATATCATCCCAGATTTCATCTTGCTCCCACGCACTAAAAACTCCATCACGTGTGTAAAGAAATTCACGATTTTCAATTTTTTCAAGCCTATTGAATAATCTATCGGCTTCTCTATTGGTAAGCCTACCTGTACGGATACCGTCCGATATACGGACACGTATATCCCACCTCCAATCAAAGTCATCCTCATAGAAGTATCGATCCGTTTGAGCGAAACTTGCCAAGCTTATTAATAAGGTCGCGGTTAAAGCAATTATCTTTTTCATTTTTTCTGATGTTTATGTTTAATAGATGCAAATAGTAGTGTTTGAGTTTATTAATAAAATGTTAATAGTGAAATTTTGAGAAAATATTGTAATAAAGCCTTCGAAATCATGGAGCAGAAACTATTGGATTTGTATATACTATATTGATTATAAATTATTTATGAATATTTTTCAAATTTATCCCAATTGGGAGGTCTTTTTTCTAGAAATGCATTTCTCCCTTCTTCGGCTTCTTCTGTCATGTAGCCCAAACGAGTAGCTTCTCCCGCGAAAAGTTGTTGTCCCACCAAGCCATCGTCTACTAGGTTAAATGCAAATTTGAGCATACGAATGGCCATAGGGCTTTTTTCAAGGATTTCTTGTGCCCATTGAAAAGCGGTATCCTCTAGTTCATCATGTGGGACAACGGCATTGACCATACCCATTTCAAAAGCCTCTTGTGCACTATAACTCCTCCCGAGAAAAAAGATCTCTCGAGCTTTTTTTTGACCGATTTGTCTTGCTAGATAAGCTGAGCCATAACCGGCATCGTACGAGGCAACGTTGGCATCGGTTTGCTTGAAAATGGCATGTTCCTGACTGGCTAATGTAAGGTCACACACGACATGTAAGCTATGCCCACCCCCAACTGCCCAGCCAGGCACAACGGCGATAACGGGTTTAGTCATGAAACGAATCTGCCTTTGAACCTCCAAGATATTTAATCGATCTCTACCATCTTCGCCTCTGTACCCTCCTTTTTGTCTTGCTTTTTGATCTCCTCCTGAGCAAAATGCCCAAACTCCATCTTTGGTAGATGGACCCTCTCCCGAAAGTAAAACGACTCCGATCTGGGGGTCATGCGTGGCATCGGAAAAAGCATCAAGAAGCTCAGAGGTAGTTTTTGGTCGAAAAGCATTTCTTATTTCAGGACGATTAAATGCGATTCGGGCTACTCCCTTATATTTTTTATATGTAATATCGGTATAGTTTTTAACTGTTATCCAAGGAATCATACTCGTAATTTATGTAAATGTTGAAGGTTTTATCTCGTTTCTGTATTCTTTTGGACTTTTACTTTTTAATGTCTTGAAGGTCTTGTTGAAGTGTGACATATTGTTAAATCCAGACTCAAAGCAAATCTCTGAAATAGTCTTGTTTGTTCCTAGTAACTTACACGCAAAATTTATTCGATACACGTTTACTAAATCTGTAAATGTCATTTTGGTCATTTTTTTAAAATATCTACAGAAAGAAGGTACTGTTAATGAACAAATATCAGCTACATGTTTAATGTCGATACTTTTATCAAAGTTATTTTCAATAAAATCGTACACCATATTGATGCGTTTTTCGTCATCTTCTTTGAAATCAAACTTTAGATGTCCGTGATTAAGAACTTTCACTTCGGAAGATTCTGCCATTATTTTTAAAATATCTAATAATGCATGTAATCTATCGAAACCATTTTTTTCTTCAATTTGTAAGATTTTTTTTTCTAGGTGGTTTCGAGTGTCTCCAGAAAAAGAGATTCCATGATTGGCTTTGTGAAATAATCTTCGGATCTGATCCATTTCTGGAGAATTCATAAACTCGAGACCCAAGAAATCATCTCGTAGTTGTATAATAAGTTCTTCGTGCTCTTCTATCACGCCATATCCCAAACCAGCATGGGGGAGATTGGCTCCCAAGAATAGAACCTCTCCTTGTTGGTAAGCACCTAAATAATTTCCGATATGGAGTTTGCCAGATCCTTTGATGACATAAATGATTTCATATTCGGGGTGTTGATGCCAAAAAAATTTATCATTTTCTGATTTCCATCGAAACAAACGGAAGGAACTTCCCGTATCGGGTGCAATTTTTTCAAATTTCGCTTTCATAAATTTTGCAAGAAATCGTCAATAGTTTGCAAATAATCACCAAAATAACCACCCTATTACCGCTTAAATTAAACAAGATTGAAAATTTAGGTTAATATAACATTAATATTTGAAAATTTAGTCGTTGTGCATACTATTTTTTAGAGCTAATTTTGTGATGTTAAGTTTAAGGGCAAAAGCCTTTCTCAAGACAAAAATACTTTTACTCATACCCTTTGAAAATTATAAATGACCAGATGCTGTCTGGTCATTTTTTTTAGCCACTCATTTAGAGTTCGATATTTTTATATTATTGTTAAAATTTTGCGAGTGTTTAGCTAGGAGTCAATCTTTATTTTTGAGGGCATTTCTAACATATGGAGCTACTTTTTCGCCTATCAATCGAATAGATGTAAGCAACTGTTGATGTGTAAGACCTGCGTTATCCATCTGAAATGTGAATCTTGAAATTCCACCTAAAGACGCACTATGGCGTAGTATCTTCTCAGCTACCTCTGTGGGGTTTCCTACACAAAAAGCACCTCTAATACCTGTTTGCGAGTCATAGTGATCTCTCGTGATGGGACCCCAACCTCGTTCTTTACCTATTTTGGTAAACATTTCTTGGTATCCTGGGAAATACTCTTCATGTGCTTGTTGGCTACTTTCTGCTACATAGCCCAATGAATGCAATCCAACCTGGAGGTCTTCAAGAGCGTGACCTGCATTTATACCTGCTTGTCTATATAGATCTACTAAGGGTCTAAATCGGTGGGTTTCGCCTCCAATGACAGCCACCATAAGAGGTAGACCTAGCTTACCCGCACGCTCAAATGAGGATGGGGTACCGCCTACTCCTAACCAGATGGGAATTTTTTGTTGTAGCGGACGAGGATAAATAGCTTGATTGTTTAAGGGAGCTCTAAACTTGCCGTTCCAACTGAGCACCTCGTTTTCTCTTATTTTCAAAAGAAGATCTAGTTTCTCAATAAACAATTCATTGTAGTCTTCCAATCGCAAACCGAAAAGAGGAAATGCATCTATGAACGAACCTCTTCCTACTATCATTTCGGCTCTACCTTGAGAAATAAGGTCAAGCGTGGCGAAGTTTTGGAAAACTCGTACGGGATCAGCAGCACTAAGAACTGTAACGGCACTGCTTAACGTAATATTTCTTGTTTTTGCTGCTGCCGCTGCTAGAATCAATGCTGGAGCGGAATCTAAAAATTCTTTTCGATGATGTTCTCCAATACCAAAAAAATCAAGCCCTACTTGATCTGCATACTGTATTCTTTCAAGAAGCTCGGAAATGGACTGTGTACTGGATTTATGTTCGCTGGAGGCAGCAAAGCTATCTATTCCTATTTGCAAAGTGTAATGTATTTATAAATAAAACACAGATTCTCTACAAAAAAGTTGCAATCAAGAGAGCCTAGCTAAAACAAATAGTAGACATTAATACGAAAATTTAGTTTGAGCCTAGGAAGCTAAGGAATTGCTGAATGGCTCTTCCTCTATGGCTAAGTTGATTTTTTTGAATATCACTCATCTCAGCAAAAGTATGTGTATAGCCAGAAGGGATAAAAATGGGATCATAACCAAATCCCCCTATACCAGACGGACTACGTACTATATGACCGTCAACGGTGCCTTCGAAGTAAAATTCTTTACCCTGGGCGTCAATATAGCTGAGCACAGATATAAATCGAGCCTCTGTATTCTCTATATCACTTAATTTTTGCAATACTTTTTGAATATTAGCTGCATGATCACCATGCGTACCAGCATATCTCGCCGAGTAAACACCTGGCTCCATATCTAATGCATATACCTGAAGTCCAGAATCATCAGAGAGTACAGGAATTCCTATTTTACCGAAAATAGCTCTTGATTTAATTGAAGCGTTTTCATGAAAAGTGGCTCCAGTTTCCTCTATATCTTCAGTAAACCCCAGTTCTTGCATACTTTTCACGTCGAAAAATCCCTGTAGCATAAAAGATAATTCTTCCAATTTATGAGAATTGTTGCTGGCAATACAAAGAGAGGGTAGAGGCATTAATGTTTAAGCTTATCTTTAAAAACTTTCTGGAACTTCTCAACTTTAGGTCTCACAACTGCCTGACAATATGGATTCCCACCGTTTTGATTAAAATAATCTTGGTGATAATCCTCCGCTACATAAAAGGTTTCGTACTTTTCGAGCTGTGTAACTACTTTAGAGTCAAAAACATTCGTTTCGTTTAGTTTAAAGATTATATCTTGAGCTATTGTTTTTTGCTCTGGGGAATGAAAAAATATAGAAGAGCGGTACTGAGTACCTTCGTCTGCACCTTGTCGGTTTAAAGTAGTAGGATCGTGCGTTTTAAAAAAAACTTCCAAAAGATCCTTGTAGCTAACTTTTTGAGGATCATAGGTAATCTGGACGACCTCAGCATGACCAGTCTCTCCTGTACAGACTTCTTTATAGGAAGGATTGGGTTTTTCGCCTCCACTGTAGCCTGATTCTACTTTGAGTACACCTTCCATTTGTTGAAAAATGGCCTCTACACACCAAAAACATCCTGCTGCCAAGGTTGCTACTTCTGAATTTTTACTCATAATTGGGGGGTTATTTTCTTTGGATGTGCCTTTCTTTTGACTGCACGCTTGCAATCCTAGGCTGGTGAATAGTAAAAGAAAGAATATTTTTTTCAAATTATAGACTTTTTACTATAAACACTAAGGAACCCGTAGAGGTTTCCCACAATCTGAAGAAAAAGGAAGAATTTAGAATTTAAGCTCGAGTCTCTCCACTATTTTATCATTTACAAGATGACTGTCTACGATTTCTTTTACATCATCAAGACTTACATTTCCGTAAAATACACCTTCGGGATAGACCACCATACTGGGTCCAAATCCACACATATCGAGGCAGCCTGACTTCTGAGCCCTAATCTCTGTATGCAAGTTTAGGTCTTTGAGCTGAGATTTGAATTCTTCCACTATGGCCATACCTCGCTCAGAACCACAGCATTTTTTAGGGGCGTCTTTATCATTGGTACAGATAAAGACATGTTTTTTGTATTTCATAAAAATGATTTTTAACTATTCCAAATTTCCCAAGATTTTTCGGCTTGAAAAACGAGCATATCGTATCCATTACGAGTAGCGGCTCCTTTTTCTTTTCCTTTTCTAAGGAAGGTTGTTTCCTCGGGATTGTAAACTAAGTCGAAAAGAAAGTGTTGGTTGCTTAGATTCTCATATGCTATATCGGGACATTCTTCTACTTTCGGAAAAGTACCTAGAGGTGAGCAATTTACTATAAGTTTATGAGTAAGAATGTGTGACTTGGCTTCTTCGTACGTGATCGTATCTTTTCCCAGTGAGCGGGATACGAGTTTGTAATCGATACCGATATCTTGTAAGGCTTGGGTGACTGCCCTAGCGGCACCACCTATTCCTAAAACCAAGGCTTTGGGTTTTTGATCGCCAATAAGCTCTAAAACGGATTTTTTAAATCCATAATAATCTGTATTATATCCTTTTAGCTCTCCATTAGAATTTATTTTTACGGAGTTCACGGCTCCTATTGCTTGAGCTGCATGATCTATTTCCTGTAAGTAAGGGAGGATACTAATTTTATGTGGAATGGTAATACTAAATCCTTTAAGATTGGGATTCTGGTGGAGGATATTGCTGAGGCTTTCGATATTTTCTATTTCAAAAAGTTCAAATGAGGCCTCCTTATCAATACCCAAATCTATGAATTTTTGCGTAAAGTACTTTTTTGAGAAAGAATGTCCAAGAGGGAATCCAATTAAACCAAATTGTCTCATTGTTTGGAGAATTTAGCTTTTAGTACCCCCCAAACCATAGGCATGACAGATATAAATACGATTGCTAAAACTATTTTTTCGAAATTGGCTTTCACCCATTCATATGTGCCTAAATAATAGCCCAATAACGTAATCGAAGGTACCCAAAGAATGGCTCCAATAAAACAAAAAGTGATGTATTTTTTGTAGGACATATTACCTGCACCTGCTACAAATGGGGCAATCGTACGAACGATCGGCACAAAACGAGCAAGGATGACAGCTTTTGGCCCATTTTTCTCGTAAAATGCTTCCGTTTGGGTAATATATTCTTTTTTGAAGAACAGTATCTTGTCCCTGCTTTTGATAAATTGACTTAGTTTTCGTCCAACGAAATAATTGACATTATCTCCTAAAAGTGCCGCTAAGACCAAGAGTGGAATGATGAAGGTAACTTCTATTTTTCCTGTAGTTGAGGCTAAAAGACCAACTGCAAAAAGTAGAGAGTCCCCAGGTAAAAAAGGCATTACGATAAGACCTGTTTCAACAAAGATTATAAGAAACAAAAATGCATACGTGAGCCCTTGATAATCATGGAGTATTTGAGAAAGAACCGTAAGTGGGTCTTTCAGAAAACCCAATAAAAAATGTATAAACTCCATAAAAAATTTCAGTTATTAATCTTCTTGGCTGATCCTATCATCTTGATAGTACCTACCCAGTTTATATTTTTGCTTTACGTCATCTGATAAAAACTTCGAAAACGTATCTCCACGTAATCCTAGACGAATAGTTTCTAGTGGTATCAACTCGTTGGGAGCAATATTGCCAAGGTTCACATTGGGACCTACCAATTTTACGAAATATACCTGTTGTGATTTTTGTGGGGCTTCCCAAATAATATTTTCTGCAGAGATTGCATGGATGATTTCATCGACCAAACCTTGACGAACTTCACCTGTACTTCTATACAACCCTATGTTTCCACCTTCACGGGCTTCGCCTATCACTTTCCATGCTCCTGCATCAAGCTCAGCCTGCATCATTTCTATCCATTTGTAAGGAGCAAAAATCTTTTCGGCATCCTTTGAGCCAACTTCTGACAATACTTTACCACGCTTTGAAAGGATTTTTATGTAGTCACATTTTTCTGCGTGCGGTAAGGTAATACTACCATCCGAAACCTCAGCATATTCCAATTGGTATTGATCCAAGATTCGCATATAGTCATCAAATTGTCCGCGAACGACAAAAGCTTCAAATAGGGTTCCTCCTAAGTAAACAGGAATCCCTGCATTTCTATAAATTGCTAGTTTCTCATTGAGATTTGGGGTAACATAGGAGGTTGCCCATCCAAGCTTTACAATATCTATATAATCAGATGCAACGCTCAGCATATCTTCTGTCTCACGTATGCTGAGACCCTTATCCATAACCATAGTAAGTCCAGATTGCCGTGGTTTAAGGGTGCGTTCAGGAACTTGTAGTAAGGAATAGTTCATGAAAAATTGTTTACTCTTTTACAAATCACAAAAGTAAGCAATTTTATCTTAATATCAGGCTCCAAACAGGATAGATCTGTATAATTATGCTTTTTGAGATTGTAATCGTAATGTAAATAAACTCGAGATAATCAAAAGTATTCCAGCGAATAAAATAGCGTTTCTGGGGTCGTTGTTTAGAAAATGCTTGAGTATGTATCCAAAGGTTACCGTTTGAATTAGCATGGGTATCACAATCATCATATTGATAATCCCCATGTAAACGCCTACTTTTTCTCTGGGGATATCATTTACTACCATAAGATACGGAATCCCCATCATACTGGCCCAGCCAATCCCAAATCCCGTAATAGCAGGGTAAAGAAGCAATTTATTTTCTACCACAGAGAAGGCCAAAAATCCTATTCCAGCAACCAACAAGCACATAAAATGGACGTATTTAGGACTATATTTTTTTGCAAGCCCTACCAAAACAAAGGCTACTAAAAAAGTAACCACATTGTACCAGCCATTTACTAAACCCGTATAAGAGGCTGCTTTTTCATAGTTAGTATCGTTTTGCTCAATTGCCTTTAATGTTTTAATTTCATCTGAAGTAAATTTTTGAGATGCTATTTTGTTTTGCCAATTTTGAGCTAGAAGAGCATAGGTAGAATCCGTTTTTTTTATACTTTCAAATTTTGCATTTTTGTTTTCAAGGTCTTTTTTTAGTGTTTTTTCAAAAAGTAAAAACTTCTTTTTTAGTTTCCCTTCATTTTCTGAAGGTATTTTCCAATCAAATGAATTAAGGGCAACGGATTTTGATGAATTTTGCCAATAACAGAAGAGTGCGTACCATTGAAAAAGATACACCAGTGCTAATCCCCACATGATCTTAGGCATGGATTTAATAGCAAGCATCACGTCTGTAATGGGTGTAGTTAGTCGAATAGGAGAGGCTTTAATCTCGTCAATTTCCTCCTGTGAAAGGGGATGCTCGGGGGTTGTTCGCATACTCCACCAAATACTCAGTATGGAGCACGCAGCACCCAGAAAAAAAGAAGCAAATACCCAATTGGGAATATGACCGTTTTTGCCAGCGATAATAGCCGGAAAAATGAATAAAGAAATGTTAGCCAGAGTTTGTCCAAAACCCGTAAAAAAACTTTGAGCCTGAAAACCGAGTCCCTTTTGATCATCATTTAGCTTGTCAGATACAAAAGCTCTGTAAGGCTCCATGGCAGTATTATTACCCACATCAAGAATCCAGAGAAGCCCAGCAGCCATCCATAAGGAACTACTGAAGGGAAAAAGAAACAAACATAGGCTGCAAAGGATAGCACCAATAAAGAAATAGGGCTTCCGTCTGCCCCATTTTGGACTGTAGGTCTTGTCGCTCAAGGCACCAATGATAGGCTGCACCAACAGACCCGTCATAGGACCGGCGAGGTTTAATAAGGGGATTTCGTCAGGGCTTGCTCCCAGCATATCGTATATAGGATTTACGGCACTTTGCTGTAATCCGAAACTGTATTGAATCCCAAAGAATCCAACGTTCATATTTATAATATTTAGGAAGGAGACTCTTGGTTTTGAAGGAATTATCATAGTTTGAAAAGGTATTATACAAAAGAAAGGAAAAAGCCGGATATATTGTTAATTTTGTGGGATTTTCGCAATAAAAAAGAGTAGACTTTTACAAAAAAGTTTGTAAGGAATAGAATTTAATGAGATTATACTCAAGCTGGACTGCTGTTATTATTTTGTTTTTGATATGGATGCACGGAATAGGTCAAGCTCAAAGCTCCCATTATTTTGTCAAAAAAATCAATGTTGAAGGAAACAAAAAAACCAAAACCTACATTCTACTGAGGGAAATAGAGTTTTCTGAGGGAGACTCTATCTATTCTCCAAAAATAGATGAGTTAATTAATCAAAGTAAAAAGAACCTCGTAAATACGAATTTATTCAACCAAGTAAATATCAAATATCTTGTAGAAGAGAATATAGTCGTTATTAACATTGAAGTTGCCGAAAGATTTTACATCGTGCCAGTCCCCGAGATATTATTAGCGGATAGGAGTTTCAACGAATGGTTGTATGATAGAGGACGTGATTTCAGGCGGATTTCGTATGGATTAAACTTTAGACATTACAATCTTACGGGGAATATGGATCAGCTGCGATTGAGGGTTTTGTTTGGATTTGTACCTTATTTTGAACTAAGCTATGGCAAACCGTATATCGATAAAAGACGGAGAATAGGGATTGGGATAGGAGCTTTTTATAGTGCTCAAAGGTCACTGGCCTATAATACATTCAATGATAAACTAGCATTTATAAATTCAGAAGAAACAAATAGAAAACGAAAAGGAGGTTTTTTTGAATTGAGACTGAGAAATGCTCTGTATAATTTTCATTCGATTGGCGTTGGATTTACAAACTACACAATTTCAGACACGTTAGCGTCTCTTAATGACTACTATTTAGGAAAAGGAGTGCTCAGTAAAAATATTACAAGCTTCAACTACGAATATAGATTTGATAAACGGGATAACAGGCAGTATCCTCTTACAGGAAACGCATACTCAGCAGAAATTCAGGGGTATTTGGGTAAAAATTTAAACCATTGGAATTTATCTTTGGTACAGGCTAAATATATGAAATTGGCAAAAAAAGTATATTTTGAGGAGTCTGTAAGAACGAAACTTTCAATTCCCAGATCCCAGTTGTTTCCACTTATTCGAGGTTTGGGATATCAGAAGAATCTCGTAAGGGGATATGAGTTGTATGCAATTGATGGTCAAAACTTTGGACTTTTGCGATCTACTCTTAAATATGCGTTGATTAAAAAAGCATACGATCTGCAAAATAGAATTCCATTAAAAAAGTTTTCTTATGTTCCATTAGGGGTATACCCAAACACATTTTTTGATATTGGGTATATTCGTAATTTTTATCCAGAAAGAAATAATACATTACTGGGGAACAAGTTGATTTATGGGTATGGATTGGGATTGGATGTAGCGACCTTGTATAATTCCAACCTAAAATTATTTTTCACTCGCAATTCAATTAAAGAAAACGGCGTCTTTTTCTCGTTTAGTAATGATTTTTAGGAATAATTTGCTAAAAAAAGTACCAAACCACGCTACGTTTTTTATCTAAATTCCTCAGATAGTATCTTCACGTACCCAAAATAGTAGCATGGACATCATTCGTCTTTTATCGGATTCAATAGCCAACCAAATCGCAGCTGGAGAGGTGGTACAAAGACCAGCCTCTGTTGTAAAAGAGCTCCTTGAAAACTCTTTGGATGCTGGAGCCACAACCATTTCCTTGATTTTGAAAGAAGCAGGTAGAGTTTTGATACAGGTAAATGATGATGGGAAAGGTATGAGCCCTACAGACGCAAGAATGTCATTTGAAAGGCATGCTACGTCTAAAATACAGAATTCAGAAGATTTGTTTAACATCAGAACGATGGGCTTTAGAGGGGAAGCCTTGGCCTCTATTGCGGCAATTGCACAGGTAGAGATGAAGACAAAAAGACGTGAAGATGAACTCGCAACTCTTTTAAAAATTGAGGGCTCCCAAATAAAAGATCAATCTTTCGGACAAGCAGTAGACGGAACGCAGATTTCTGTTAAGAATCTATTTTTCAATGTCCCCGCAAGGCGGAATTTCCTAAAGAGTAACCCTGTAGAAATGAAACATATTTTGGATGAGTTTCAAAGAGTAGCCTTGGCACATCCAGAAGTGAAGTTTTCCTTGTATCACAATGACCAAGAACTGTATAAGCTTCCGTCCACTACTATACCCAAGCGGATTGTAGATGTTTTGGATGCCAGTTATAGAGACCAAATGGCACATTGTGAGGTAGATACAGACTACGTAAAAATATCAGGGTATATCGGCAAACCCCAAATGGCCAAAAAGACAAAAGGAGATCAGTTTTTCTTTGTTAACAAACGATTTATCAAAAGCTCCTATCTCCATCATGCCATATTAAAGGTATATGAAGGAGTTATATCCGAAGGCCATAGTCCGTTTTATGTACTTTTCTTAGAAATAGACCCCAAGCATATAGATATCAATATTCATCCTACCAAAACCGAGATTAAGTTTGATGATGAAAAAACAGTGTATGCCATATTGCGTTCAGGCGTAGCCAAGTCTCTAGGCCAATATCATATGACTCCCACGATCGATTTCAATAGTGATATCAACACGGATAGATTGTCTAGTTTTTTTTCGTCCAATGCAAACCAGCTTTCGACTACATTAAACCGTACTGGTAGTTCTGGTGGTGGATTTTCGGGAGGTACAGGCATAAGTCCTCACATGCGAGATAATACGCAAAACTGGCAAAAAATGTTTGATGGGTTTACTACACCTATTCTAGAGGAAAAGCAGCAAGTGATTTTTGAGAGTAAAGCGAATGAACTAAAAAGCACTTTTTTACTTGATAATCAAGGCAAAGAAAATTGTATTCAGATTCATAACAAGTATGTGCTCACACAAGTCAAAAGTGGCTTGATGCTCATTGATCAGAAGAAAGCTTTTGAGCGAATATTTTATGAAAAGTACCTAAAAGAAATCCAATTAAAGTCGGCAGTATCTCAGCAGCTGCTGTTTCCAAAGACAGTAAGTTTGGGCCCAGGAGAGTTTGCTGTGGCAATTGAAATATTAGAAATGCTGAACGAAAGTGGTTTCGCATTAGAAGAATTTGGTCATCATACACTCAAAATAAATGGAGTCCCTTCGAATTTTGGCAAAGATGATGAAGTGGAGGTGTTGAAGGGCATTTTGCTGCAATATCAACAAGAATTGGACACCAAAGGATTAGACAAAAAAGAAAAATTTACCAAGACTTTAGCCAAACGCAATGCTGCCCGTATGCAGAAGACATTGGATGAAACGGAGCTCAGTTCATTTATTCATCAACTTTTTGAGACAGCGATGCCTAGCATTAGCCCAGATGGCGAACCCGTATTAAAAATATTAGCTTTACAAGAAATAGCATCCTTATTTTAGGCGTTTTATGGCTTAGAATAAATTCTTTAGTAATTTTAAGGAAAATTAAGCAGAATGCTGGATAACCTTACCAAAGGAGTAAAAATATTGCTGATAATAAACATCGTCGTTTTTGTTATTCAAAATATGTCGGGTCTTAATGATGAAATAAGTGATGTGTTTGCTCTTCATAATCCGATTTTTAATGACGAGGGTCTATTGGCGAATCCATACTTTAAACCTTGGCAGTTGATAACCCACATGTTTATGCACGGAGGAACTTTACATATTTTCTTTAATATGTTTGGTCTAGCTACGTTTGGGCCTATTCTTGAGAGTTATCTAGGGGAAAAGAAATTTTTAATTTATTATATTATTTGTGGTCTAGGAGCAGCGGTTTTACAATCCGGAATGGGCTACTATGAAATGCTAAATATACCCGAAGGATTTCTAAACAATGTTCTAGAAAATGGCAAAATGGTAGGTGCTTCGGGTGCCATCATGGGCTTATTGGTAGCATTCGGTATGTTTTTTCCAAACGTAGAAATGCAACTCATGTTTATACCCATACCGATCAAAGCCAAGTATATGGTCATATTGTATGGTTTATATGATCTTTTTATGGGGACTTCGGGTGCTCAAACAGGGATTGCTCATTTTGCCCATTTGGGAGGTTTACTAACGGGTTTTATTTTGATTAAGTTTTTTGGTTTTCGATTTACTTCAAGGAGGTAGGTTATGATAGATGAAATTAAGTCAGAACACAGATCATTTTTCTATGGTTTTCGAGTAAACAGATTTGCCAAAAATTATATAATTCTTTGTTGCATTTTTTTGTTCATTTCTTGGGCCACTCCTACTGTGTTTAAAAACAGTTCTTTGAGTAACCTCTTTTATGTATCAGGCAGTGTAACGCAAGACATTCTATATTTTTGGAGGATACTATTGTTTCCTGTTTCTACATACTCCATATTTCAATTGATTTTTACGGGGCTGTTTTTTTATTCAATAGCTAATACGATTGAAGATCTTGTCGGGACTCCATTAACGACGAAAATTTTTATACTCGGTGTTTTTAGCACGTTGATTACGTTTTATTTGCAATCTTTAATTTTCCCGAATCATTTTGTATCTGGAATGCAGGTGGCACTCCTAGTAGGCTTATTTACTCTGGCAAGTTTAATAAAGGGATATGAAATGAACATATTCACTTTTAATGTAAAATTAAGCATCATTTGTGTAGTTATCTTGTTAATTTACATAATTTTAAGTCCTGAATTAACAGGTGTTTATCTTTTCGCTTCTATATTTGGTTATTTTTATATAAAATTCATTAGAGGAGAATTACAGCTAGGTTTTCAAGCAAAAGCAAAAAAGTCTAAAATGAGAGTGACACATTCAACATATTCTACTCAGGCGAAGCAAGATTCAAAAGCCTTTTATCCTTCAGAGGACGAGATAAATAGTATATTAGACAAAATAAGTGTTTCGGGCTATGATTCATTGACGAGTAAGGAGAAAGAAAGATTAAAAAAAGCCAGTAAACAAGATTAAACCCAAATTATGCATTAAAAATGGACATAAAATATTTTCGGAAGCTATCGCTTCTTGCTTCGAATTTACTTCAGAACTCACTCAAAGGTATCGCAATACCTTTTCGATCATATTTTGTCGCTTACTTGATAAATAATATTCCGTCTGCAAGTCTAACACCTATTTTAGGTTAAACAAATTCACTCAAAAACAGTTAAACACTCGTATATAAGTACGTATGATCGCAAAACAAGGCCCATTACTCGAGAAAATTCAATTACCTGAAGACCTCAGAAAGTTAAAAACAGCACAATTACCTCAATTTTGCGATGAACTCAGGCAGTTTATTATTGATATGGTGTCAGTAAATGGAGGTCATTTTGGAGCTAGTTTGGGGGTTGTTGAATT
>JBOFGX010000050.1:0-3993 GCA_051649345.1 Leadbetterella sp.
AATAAACATCTGAACACCCGATGCTTTACTGCTACCATCATAATTGATCACAATGTGGTGCCATTTCCCCTTATTATCTAATTGAGTTTTACTTAGTAATCCTATAGCATTGTGAGGATAGGAGTTACTCATTCTAAAATTGAGCTTATTGTTGACCAAAATCAAATCATAGCCTTGATATCCATATCTTGGACTATCGGCACTATGAAAAATCACACCATTATCTTGCTTTTTGGTTGCTGTTTTGTACCAAAAACTAAAAGAAAACGGTTGATATCGTTCAAAATTCCCAATTTTATCTGGAGGTAAATGAACAGAAACTTCGTTTTTCATGATGAAGGTTTTGGATTTCTCCAAAGCCATATTTTCTTCGTAATTTTCTAATTTAAAAGTATGTGCTGGATTACATAAATCGGGATAGAAACGTTCTGTCCTTGGTTTTTTGTCTTTAGGATTGATAGTCGTTTTTGTTACAAACTCATTGAAATTGACATGTGACAATGATTTTTTTGCAATACTGATTGCAGGATTGATTTGCGTGGCAACTGGTTTTGGTTTTTTCTCTAAACCCGTAATAAATTTTTTGAGTTGTGCAATTTCCGCATCTTGTTTGGCTGATGTCAACATCACAGAAGGTCCAGCAACAATAGAATCTGTACCTATGCAGTTCGGACTACCGTTTTCAAAGGTTGAATTGAAGAAGGCAGACATCGAGAAGAAATCTTTTTGGCTGATTGGATCATACTTATGGTCATGACATTTAGCACAACCGACTGTTAGAGCCATAAGGCCTGTTCCGAGTGTGTTTGTTCGATCTACTACATACTCAACTCTAAACTCTTCCTCAATAATTCCGGCTTCAGCATTTTGCTTGTGATTGCGGTTGAAGGCTGTTGCCAAAATTTGTTCTTTTGTAGGGTTGGGAAGAAGATCCCCTGCCATTTGCCATGTTACGAATTTGTCAAACGAAAGATTTTGATTGTAGGCATTGATCACCCAAGTTCGCCAGGGAGATTGATCGCGATGGCGATCGTCCAAATAGCCATGTGAATCTGCAAATCGAGCTAAATCGAGCCAATAGGTTGCCATTCTTTCGCCGTATGCAGAGGATTTTAGGTATTTGTCAACCATTTTCTCATACGCATTCTCAGATTTATCATTCAGGAATGCATCTACGTCTTTAATAGTGGGAGGTAAACCTGTAACATCTAGAGCTACTCTTCTTATAAGCGTTTCCTTATCTGCTTCTGGATTGGGTTTTAAACCATTTTTTTCTATTTTATTTAGTGTAAAATAGTCAAGGTCATTTTTAATCCAATCTTCATTTTTAACTTTGGGTAGGTCTGGCATTTCTGGCTTTATAAAAGCCCAATGGGGCTTATATTCGGCTCCATCTTCAATCCATTTAACGAGTACTGCTTTTTCCTGAGCCGTTAGAGTAAGATGTGATGCAGGCGTTGGCATGACCTCGTCTGGGTCATTACTTAATATTCTACGAATAAATTCACTATCGCCTAAAGATCCTGGTTCAATGGCTTTCAACCCACTGGAAGTTTCTTTTCCATACGCTGCTTCGGCAATATCTAATCGTAGATCTGCTTTCTGTTTCTTTGCATCTGGACCATGGCAACTAAAGCATTTATCTGATAGGATTGGCTTTACGTGTTGATTATAATCCAGCTCTTCGGGTACACTTGCAAGGGCGGATTTGATTTCTTCATTTAGCTCTACATTGGAACTACATCCGAAAGCGAAGTAGAGGCAAGCTAGGAAAGTACAATATTTAAATAGAGATTTCATATTATATAAACGACAAAATCTTGTTCTTTGGGTTAAAATAATGTGATTTTGTTCAGAAAATGAATTACAATAAATAGTATACAAATTTAATGCAAAAGTATAGTATATTCACTCCATGAAGCACTAACGTTTCGTATTTGGTTTATTTTCAAATCAATATACACTTATTTAATCAAAAAACTATTATAATTAAGTAATTTTTTGAGTTTGTATTGATAACCTAAACTAGCATAAATAGCAATTATTTTGTATTCAACCCAGAAATATGATTTACTTGAAGTGGTCAGAGCAATTACCGATTCAAAGCCCAGTAAGAATCTGATTGGGCTGTAATGTTTTTAATAGTGCCACTTTCTCGCAATAAGGATTTGTTTTTCAAAATGGTTAAAGTCCCTACTAATTTTTAGTTATCGGAAGCTACTTTTGCCTTTCTAAATGAAACTAAGAGATTCTTATTAACAATTATCTGGTCATCGTAGCTGTGATGCAGGATGTTTTGCTTGAGTTCATATATTGAAAACGAATACCTCCCGAGTTCAGATAGAATTCTCTATCAAAACTAAAGTTATTCGGAGATGATAAAGCTGGGCTAAATGTATATTTTACATAATTGGCACCATTATCTGTCGAAATATACACTCCCTGGAATGGTCTTACTACACAAATCTCACCGTTTCGTCTCATATACACTTCTTGGGGTGCATCAGACTCAGGTTTTGCATTTGCCCAACTTGACCCTGTATAACGTTTAATATATGTGCCTCCTCCGTCTCTATATCCTATTATAGGATAACCGTTACTATTTGCACCTAAGAAACATCCTGATGCAATGTCATTTTGACTTCTATAAGCCAACTGAGTCATTGTGGTTACAGTCATAGGTAAGGAACTAATAGCCGTACCGTCAAGTTTTTTCCAAGTATTACCTCCGTCGTTAGAATAGGCATACAATACATGTGTATTCACTTCCGATGTGCCGTCAGAATCTTCATTAATAAGATTGCAAATTAGATGCATTCTATTGTTGTTGTCAAAGAAAAGTCTAAGAGAAGGTTTTTGATAGTTTTTGGCAGTACCTCCTCCGCCTGTATTTGACCAAACCAATGTTTTTTGAAGATTATGACTTGTGCCTCCCATTAACCAAAAACTGCTTGTAGAAATGTATTTTATGATTCCACCTCCATTAGATCCTTGAGTATATTTTTCAGAGCCCTCTTTTACTTTATTTCTAAAAGTTATATACAATTCATTGTTTTTATCTTTAAAAAATTGTGGGTAGGTAATTCCACTACCTCCAGGAGGGTTTAATTGTGTAAATCCACCTGTAATACTTCCAGCAGAATTCGAAATATACCAAGCCCATGAATCATTATGCATATCACCAGCAACATGAATTTTACCATCTTTATCCACAGCTATTGCAGGCCTGACATGGTAATTGTCGCTTTGTACGTTGGTACGTACGACTACTTCATTTTTAGTGCCGTCAGTTTTGATTTGTAAAACTCGTAGTCCAAGGTTGTCGTCAATCCAAGCGGAATAGATTGTTCCATCGGTTGCAGTTGTGATGGGTGTGTAGGTATCCCCTTCGTTTACCGTTGAGCAATTACCCGTATGGTTTGTGGTCACCGTTTTATTGGCTGTACTCGTAATTGCATTTTCGGTAATATATCCAGTTCGCTCTTCAATAATATTGAGCATTTCTTTCTCCTTTTTATTCATACATGCCATATTAAATGCTACTAAACCAGCAAATAATATGAGAGATAGCTTCGTTCTATTTTGTTGTAAATTAGCCATTTGTACTTTGTTTAAGTTTAAGAAAATCATTTCAAGATTTGTCTATGTTGTCCTAAATAATCATAATTTACACAAGAATACGTATTTTTGATTTCTCATCATCGATTTTAAACTTAATCGTAAAACAAATCCCCTTTGTGTTATAGAGAAATAATATAATTTGTGTTTTTGATGGAATATTGTATTTTTATATAAAATTTATATTTATAATCAGGTAAAATTAAAAATTATGAAGAATTTATCTATTATTTTATCAGGTATAGGCGTTTAGGTCTCATTAATTTTATTCATTTCAAGCGAACGGGAGGGCTTTTAATTAATTTAGACAAGAGTAAATCAAATATTGTCTCCAAATTATTTCTTCTATTATACCTAAAGTGATATTCGTCTAGG
>JBOFGX010000051.1:0-9952 GCA_051649345.1 Leadbetterella sp.
GATTTTTTGATGGTGATCGACGAGAGTCATGCTTCCATCCCTCAAATACGAGCTATGTATGGGGGAGACCGATCACGCAAAACTTCCTTGGTGGAGAATGGATTCCGTTTGCCTAGTGCTTTGGACAATAGACCTTTGACGTTTCAGGAGTTTGAAACCCTTAGTCCCACCACCATCTACGTAAGTGCCACACCAGCGGATTATGAACTGAACGAGGCAGGTGGTGTCGTAGTCGAGCAAATCATCCGTCCTACAGGTCTGCTGGATCCGCAAATAGAGGTAAGACCGAGCTTGAATCAGATCGATGATCTTTTGGATGAAATCACCTACCGTATCAAGCGAGAAGAACGTGTATTGATTACCACCCTCACCAAGCGTATGGCCGAGGAGCTCTCGAAATACCTAGAGCGAGTGGGTATCAAAGGCCGATATATACACTCCGAAATAAAGACATTTGAGCGTGTAGAAATCCTCAGAGAGCTGCGATTGGGTGTTATTGATGTATTAGTGGGTGTTAACCTCCTCCGCGAGGGATTGGATCTACCCGAAGTATCTCTGGTGGCCATCATGGATGCCGACAAAGAGGGTTTTTTGAGAGACATTCGCTCGTTGATACAGACCATTGGTCGTGCCGCGAGGAATTCCAACGGTAAAGTACTCATGTATGCCGACCGTATGACAGGCTCTATGCAAAAAGCCATTGATGAAACCAACCGTCGTAGGGGTATACAAATGGCATACAATGAAGAGCACGGTATTGTACCCACCACCGTTCTTAAAAGTAAAGAAGGCATCATGGAGCAAACCTCCATTGCCGACTTTAAACCTTCTACCAAGGGCTATTATATTGAGCCCGAGCATATAGATATTGCGGCAGACCCCATCATGGAGTATATGAGTAAGGATCAACTCCAGAAACTCTTAGGTGAAACCAAAACTAAGATGGAAAAAGCCGCCTCGGATTTTGATTTCTTACAGGCTGCTCGCTACCGAGACGAAATGAAACAATTGAAAGAAAAACTAGGCGTGGAATAAACCGTATAAATAATAGATATGGAAGCAAATCAAAACAATAAAAAATCGTCTAGCAAAATCATCCTTTGGATAGGGCTTGCCATGGTGCTTGGCGTGGTAATAGGAGCGATTTTTCCTTATAATGTAAAAACCGAAGGAGAAGGATTTGATGGTACAGATCTCAAGATTCTCAGTACGCTCTTTATGCGAATGATCAAGATGATCTTAGGGCCATTAGTCTTATCCATGCTTGTTGTAGGTATTGCTAAATTAGGAGATGTAAAAGCCGTAGGGAGACTTGGTCTGGCCACCTTGGGGTATTTTTATTTTGCTACTATATTGTCCTTGATTACGGGACTTGCAGCTGTGAACATCCTTCAACCCGGTGCTAGTATGGAATTGGAACTCCCCAAAGTAGGATTGGATACAGGTATTGAAGCCAAAAAGATGACATTAGATGGGTTTTTGACTCATTTAATACCTCAGAGTGTGTTTGAGGCCCTTGCCACAAACGAGATATTACAAATTGTCATTTTCTCTATATTCCTCGGTATCGCTATTGCAGGGATTGGCACCAAAGGCGAAATACTTACTAAAGGTCTGGACGCTCTTTCACATGCCATGTTCAAGGTAGTTGGCTACGTCATGACTTTTGCTCCACTAGGGGTTTTGGGCTCTATGGCGAGCGTTATCGCTAAGCAAGGCCTGGGCATTCTTACTAACTATATTTATCTAATTGCCTGTTTTTTTGGAGCCCTGTTATTTTTTATTTTTGTCCTGCTTTGGGGTATTTGTATTTTAGCTAAAATCGATTTTCTCAAGTTATTAGGAGAGATTAAAGACGCGGTTATCCTTACATTCAGTACGGCGAGTTCTGAGGCATCCATGCCGCAAACCATCGAAGCTCTACAGAAATTTGGTTGTAGTCAGAAGATCATTTCCTTTGTTTTGCCTTTGGGATATTCTTTCAATCTGGATGGATCCATGATTTACATGACCTTTGCAACGGCTTTTATTGCCCAAGCTTATGGTATTCACCTTAGCTTTACGGATCAAATCGTCATGATGTTAACCTTACTCTTGACTTCTAAGGGCATTGCAGGTGTACCGCGAGCCTCTTTGGTAATCATAGCAGGCACAATGAGCATGTTCAATCTTCCTCCTGAAGGTTTAGGGCTTCTATTGGGTATTGATCAAATCTTAGATATGGGTCGCTCAGCTACATCAGTAGTGGGTAATGCTGTTGCAACAGCTGTGATTGACAAATGGAATGGCAAAGAGCAGGTTACAGAACCAATATAAGTTGAACCTCAAAAAGTACCTATTGAGAAATTTTTCTATAAATGAGGTGCGGCTGAGGTCAAGCCATTAAGCGTTGGCCTGATTTTATATGAAAAGGCATAAAGGAGAAAATTTGGACAATTTTTCGCTTGCCGGAGTGCCGTATCAGAGCTTTTGGCTTGGGTCAAGTCGTGTGGCTTTCTGACCAATCAAAAAGTAAGTTACTCCCGAAAAGTACAGCCACCAAACAAAGCGAAAATACCAGCTTTTTACTGATTTTGATTATTTTATGGTATTTATCTTCGATATAATGTGAGTAATAAACTAATATTCAATGTATTACAAGTATTTGAGGGTCGACTATATAGTTTAATATTCTAGAATCTCCTGAAACATTCAAATGGTCTAATTGTGGGTAATAAAATCTCAAAATCTTGAATAAATCGATACTTCTGGCTATGTTTTTGTACAGAATGTATAGCAAGCATATTCAAATCTTAACAAATGATTAATCTTAGTTTAATACAAAACGTATATTTTTTGTTAAAAAGTAAAGATTTGTAATTATAAGCTTTTGAGGATTAAATGGTAAACAAGAAATTTGTATCATCTTAAAAAAGTACACAATGCCGCATAGTCTTAAAGAAAATCCCCTATATGCCGATATAATATTGATTGGAGCGGGTGTCATGAGTGCCACCTTGGGAACCATGCTCAAGTTGATTCAGCCCGATATTAAAATTCTTATCGTTGAAAGGCTCAATCGAGTAGCTGCAGAAAGCACAGATGCTTGGAATAATGCAGGCACGGGGCATTCCGCCTTGTGTGAACTCAACTATACACCCCAAAAAGAAGACGGTTCTGTAGATGGTAGTAAAGCTACCAAGATATTTGAAGCTTACCAGCATTCTTTGGGTTTATGGACGTATTTGGTTAAAAACAAGATCATAAAAGATCCTAAGCAATTTATCAAGGCTGTTCCTCATATTAGTTTTGTGAAAGGAGAAAAAGACGTTGATTTCCTACGGAAACGATATGATGTCATGAAAAAATCCATCGCGTTTCAAGACATGGAAATAATTGAAGACAGGAAAAAAATTGAAAATCTTATTCCATTGGTTATGGAGGGTAGGGATGATCAAGAACCTGTCGCTATTACCTACGTAAAAGACGGAACGGACGTGAATTTTGGTACATTGACACAAATGATGTTTGATTTCCTTAAAAAACAACCCGGAGTTAAACTTAGACTGAATCACGAAGTTCAAAATCTGGAAAAGCTAGATGATGGCAACTGGTCCATTACAATGGATAACTTGGCTTCCAAGAAAGTAAATAAGAAAAAATACTTTGGGAATTTCGTGTTCGTTGGTGCTGGCGGCGGAGCCCTTCCTATCTTGGAAAAATCAGATATTAAAGAAGCCGACGGCTACGGTGGATTTCCCGTGAGTGGGCAATGGTTGAAATGCGTAAACGAAGATGTTATACGTATGCATGCATCCAAGGTATACGGTAAAGCAGCCGTAGGAGCTCCCCCCATGTCCGTTCCTCACTTGGATTCTCGCTATATAAATGGAAAAAAAGAATTACTTTTTGGTCCTTTTGCTGGATTTACAACTAAGTTTTTGAAGGAGGGATCCTTGCTAGATTTGCCTTCCTCTATCACGTTTAAGAACATTATTCCCATGCTACAAGTAGGGCTTAATAATTTTGACCTCACAAAATACCTAATAGAACAGGTAATTCAATCCCCTGAAGATAGAATTGAGGCTCTAAAAGAGTATCTACCTACGGCTAAATTAGAAGATTGGGAACTTTTAGTGGCTGGTCAAAGGGTACAAGTCATCAAAAAAGGGAAAGATAAAAAAGGTGTATTGGAGTTTGGTACAGAGCTGGTATCTTCCTCTGATGGCTCCATTGCGGCCTTACTTGGGGCGTCTCCAGGAGCATCTACAGCTGTAGATGTTATGCTAAAATTGATCAAGAAGTGTTTCCCTGAACATTATAATTCTGCTGATTGGCAAAAGAGGATTTCGGAGATTTTACCCCATATGGGAACAAAATTTATGACAGATTCTACGGTGTTAGAGAGATTTCAAGCGGAAGTCCGTGTAACTTTGGGCTTGGCTTAAAGAAACTATACTATGGATATCCTTCGTAGACCGAGGCGTAATCGAGTGAGTGGTGCTATTCGAGAGATGGTACAAGAAAACCACCTACGTGTTTCGGATTTTATATTTCCCATGTTTGTCCAAGAAGGTAAAGGGCAAGTTGTACCCATTGCTTCTATGCCGGGTATATCCAGATTTACGCTTGATACGCTTTTGGAAGAGCTAAAAGAAGTTAGTGATCTGGGCATTCGTTCTATATGTTTGTTTCCCAATTATTCGGAAGAAAAGAAAGACAGTCTGGGAACAGAATCTACTAAAAAGGGTACCTTGTATTTAGAGGTACTTTCTGAGGTAAAAGCTAGATTTCCTGATTTGGCTATCATGACAGATGTGGCATTAGATCCCTACAGCTCTGATGGTCATGATGGAATCGTTCAGGATGGTAAAATCCTAAACGATGAAACTGTCGAGCTTTTATGTAAGATGGCAGTTGCTCAAGCGGATGCGGGGGCTGATATTATTGGGCCTTCCGATATGATGGATGGTCGAGTAGGGGCTATTCGTAAAGCATTGGATGGGAAAGGATTTACAGAGGTGTCCATCATGTCCTACACAGCAAAATACGCGAGTGGATTTTATGGGCCTTTCCGGGATGCTCTGAATTCTGCTCCCAAGTTTGGTGACAAGAAAACCTACCAAATGAATCCTGCAAATATTCGGGAAGCGATTATAGAAGCAGAGCTTGATTATGCTGAAGGAGCCGATATTTTGATGGTTAAGCCCGCTTTAAGTTATTTGGACGTGATATCTGCTCTAAAGCAGAATTTCAATGTGCCGATTTCAGCATATAATGTTTCGGGTGAATATGCCATGGTAAAAGCGGCCGCTGAAAAAGGCTGGATAGACGGGGAGAAAGTTATGCTTGAAACCCTACTTTCCATGAAGCGTGCAGGTGCTGATATTATACTAAGTTATTTTGCCAAAGAAGCAGCAGCTCAATTACTAAAGTAGTTCTGAAGTCTGAATTTCTCCAATTTTATATAGTTCATTTTTTGGTAACTAGCCCATCAAAAAAGGGTATTACTAGAAATTAGTAATACCCAATAATAGATTAAAATCTAAATCGAATTTTAGTTATTTAGCTAAAAAATGAGCATAAACTATTTTATCAAATTTATTCCAGTCAGATTCTTTTTTTAGTGCGGCCATAGCCTCTGGCGAATCTTTAAATAGTTCTTGGGCTTGATCATCATAATCACCTTTACTAACTTTATAAGCGGGTTTGTCTCCTACTTTTACGAAGTACGATTTATCAATTCCTCCAACTTTTAAAGGACCTACACCCATTGACATGGTTTCTTTTGCAAAAGGATCAAAGTACACTTTGATTTTATTATGAAAGCCAGGATTCACCAATTGCATCAATAGTGGCTTAACTTTCCCTTTTAAAACTACTTCCGTAAATTCAAAGAAGCCGTATCCATCTGCTATCTTATCCATATTTAGGTCTTTGGTAAGATTAGTACCCGCTTCCATTTTCTTTGAAACCATATCTAATCCAGTTGCTGGTAAATACATTTCTTTTATTTGTTCAGGTTCAAACGTCTTCTTTTTGCCATCTACTCGAATGGTTATTTCTGAGATATTACCTTTTTTACGATCAAGATCCTCTATATCACCTTCTAGTTTTGTGCCATCTTGCAAGGTGATGTAGGCTACTTTCTTAGAAGAAAACCGATCAAAGCCATCTAAAAAATTTTGAGCTTTAGCCGTGAAATATAGGCTAAAAAGGAATAAAAACGAACAAATTTTGATTTTCATACTTAATTTTTTTAAAATTTAAATTTTATAATGCTTTTGTAAAAGTTGATGATATTGAATAACTTAAACAGTATCTTTTTGACTTTTATACAGAATGTTTTTACAATACTACTACAAATTTTTCGTTTTTTCAAAATCCACTCAATATTAGAACTTGGGGGTCAGGTTTATTTAGTCGTCTCTCAAATACTCATAAAGAATTGAATATCATTTTATTATTAAAGTTTTTATCAAAAATAAATACAAGAAAACAAGTAAAATCTACAAAAAGTCGGTACTTTAATCTGGTCTGGTGGCTCCCTATTCAGGCTGAACTTACTTTTTGATTGGTCAAAAAGCCGTACGGACGGACCCAAGCCAAAAGCTCTGATACGGCACTCCGGCAAGCGAAAAATTGTCCGAATTTTTTCCCTTTGCTTATCCTTTTACATAAAAAATTCAGGCCAACACACTTTCGCTTGACCTCAGCCGCACCTCATTTGCTGAAAAATTTCGCTTCTTGTACTTTTTGAGGGTCGACTATTTAGTGGGGACTGCTTGAAATCTGAGAACTGATTTATAACAATCTTAGTTGAATTCAAAAGATGATTTAAAATTTGACAATCGTTATTCGCTCAAAAAACCAGCGAAAACGAACGTGAGTGGATTTATGCGATTTATTGACGCTGACTCGTAAATAGTTACAATAACTTACTCAAGGTCAATAAAAACAGCAAAATTCCACGGAAGTGAGTGGTGCATAGCATTCGCCTTTTTTTGAGCTTGAGATTGGCGGGCGGCGTTCCGCTACTTTTCATCAAGGAAAAGTACAGAAGATAATTTCATAAATCAGAATATTCTAATTCTTTTTATCAAAAGGGAATAGAATGAAATTTTCCTCCCCACTAAATTGAACTGACCCGAACTTGGATAAAAAAATTTTACACTTTTATAGGAGTTCAGCATTGGCATTCAAACTATCCAATGGATACCTTCCCAAGAATACTACTTACTATTTCACGTGTATTAATTCCGTCTGCCTCAGCTTCGTAGTTAAGGATAATTCTATGGTTAAAAACATCAGCTGCCAAGGCCTTAATATCTTCAGGCAATACATAATCTCTGTTTTCGAAAAAAGCTTGAGCTTTCGCTGCTTTATGAAGGGAGATTCCGGCTCTTGGAGAAACTCCATACTGGATGTATCGGGCTTCTTCTTTTAAGCCATACTCGAGTGGATTACGTGTAGCAAAAACAAGTTCTACAATATATCTTTCTAGTATTTCGGAAATATTCACTTCCAGAACCTTCTTTTTGATCTCTTGTATTTCTGTTTTTGTAAGCACGGATTTTAGCTTAACCTCTTCCGATGCATTGGCCACTTTCTGGAGCATCTGGAGTTCGCTTGCTTTGTCTAGATAGTCTACATAGACTTTCATCATAAAACGGTCTACTTGGGCTTCTGGAAGCGGATATGTGCCTTCTTGCTCCACAGGGTTTTGGGTAGCAAGAACTAAAAAAGGACGGTCTAATTTATAGGTTTCATCCCCAATCGTGATTTGTTTTTCGGCCATGGCTTCCAAGAGAGCAGATTGCACTTTAGCAGGAGCTCTATTTACTTCATCAGCCAAAATAAGGTTGGAGAAAATAGGCCCTTTTTTTACCTCAAAATCACCTGATTTTTGATTATAAATCATGGTTCCTATCAGATCAGCGGGTAGTAGATCAGGTGTAAACTGTATACGATTGAAGCCCAAGTCCATTACCTTGGATAAGGTATTGATGGTTTTGGTTTTAGCGAGTCCAGGAACTCCCTCCAACAGAATATGACCCTCCGTAAAAAGACCTGCTAAAAGCCTGTAAATTAGGTTTTCTTGCCCAATCAGGTTCTTTTGCATTTCTTTTACTACCAGGTCTATTTTTTCGTGAAGAGTATGGGTTGCCATGTATAATGCAGGGAGAGTTTTAAAATAAAAATATGTAACTAACAAAAATACGCATCAATTCCAAACCGCAAAAATAAACCGATCCTTTCCAAAGAAATCTTTGCGTATTTCTACATCAGAATACCCTTGGTTAACAAAGACCTGAGCCGTTTCATTTCCTAGAGCAGCATTGATTTCGAGGGCTATTTTACCCCCATTCTTTAGATAATTTTGACCAATTTGTGCTATAGCCTTATAAAATAGTAAGGGGTCCTCGTCCTCTACAAAAAGTGCCAAATGCGGCTCATGCTTCAATACATGTGGGAGCATTTCTTTTGCTTCTGAGATTTTAACATAGGGAGGATTGCTTACAATACAATCCATTTTCTCTTCAATTGCAATGTCAAAATTAAGTATATCTTTTTTTATAAATTTGACATTTACTTTATGATTATCAGCATTTTGTGTAGCAATTCGCAAGGCATCCTCCGAAACATCCACAGCCAAAACAGTACTATTTGGTAGTATTTTGGCTAAGTATATGGGTATGCATCCCGATCCTGTGCCTAGATCCAATATACGTTTGGGATTCCAGTATGCCACCTGTGTCACGAGTTCTTCGGTTTCTGGTCTAGGTATAAGTACACCATAGTCTACATAAAATTTCATTCCACAAAATTCTGCTTCGTTTAAAATATATTGTACAGGTACATGTCTATTTAATTTCTCGATCCAATCCGCAGGAATTTTTGTAGGGTCTATTTCGGGATCCAATAAAATATCGGTTTTGCTGAGTCCATAACATTTTTGAAAAATCCAAAATACGATCTCTCGGGCTTCTTCAATTTCAAATCCCGTAATTTTTTTTAAAAAATCAGCATAGAATACCTTTGCTTTCAAGGGTTTGGTTTTTTGATTATGCTTTTACGACGAAGTGCTTTGGGCCGCTTTTCAAACTCGATCGGAATAGCCAACAAATCACGTATAACTACAGATGCTGCCACTCCCCCAAACGCCGCAGGTAAGTAGGAAATAGTACCGTATGCAGACATCTTGAAGTTGCTTCCATCTGTCAATATCAAAGAATCTTTATCCATTTCTTCTTTCGAAAAAACCGCTTTTATACCTGCTCCAACAGCGTGCTTTTTGAGTCTTTTTCGAACATATTGTGCCAGTTTGCAAGTAAACGTATCGTATAGATCAGCAACCCGTATTTGTGTAGGATCTGTTTTACCACCCGCACCCATGGAGCTTACAATTTTCTTTTTTTGTTTGTAAGCTGTGGCTAATAAAGTTAGTTTAGGTGTTATACTATCAATACAATCCATTACATAGTCAAACGGTTGCTGTAGCAACTCTTCGCATCGTTCGGGAGTCAAAAACTCATTGATAACGTGCAGTTTAAGCTCAGGATTGATTGCCAATAAGCGTTTGGCCATCCATTCGGCTTTACTTACACCGTGTGTAGTGTACAAAGCTGGCAGTTGGCGGTTTCGGTTTGTAGGATCTACTACATCACCGTCTACGATGGTCATTTCGCCTACACCAGCCCTACAAATGAACTCGGCTGCAAAAGAGCCTACACCACCCAAGCCTACCACCAGTACATGCTTGCTAATAAGGGTTTGTATTCCCTCTGTGCCTATCAATAGTTGGCTTCGCGAAAGCCAAGAAATATCGTTCATATCGCTTATGAAAAAATGCTTAAATAGTTTCCGTATATAGTTTCCTTCAATTCTTCTAAAGGTATTTCCAAGGTTCTTGAAGCTTGCTCGTATACGTCTTCGATACGGAGGTCGGCATGATCAGTCTCAAAAAATACAT
>JBOFGX010000052.1:0-4436 GCA_051649345.1 Leadbetterella sp.
TATTTTTTCCAATCGGCTTCACCCCATTCTTGTTTACGGATGGCTTCAAAATCTAAGGGGAATTTTATCATGGTAAAGTATATAATTTTATGGGTTTCTGGACAGCAACATTGGTCGGATAGCTGACCAAATTTCCGTCATCACTGAGGATTTCTATCGAGAACCACCCGATATCCATTACACGGCCTTTTACTCCGTTATCTTTATCAATGATTTCTATTGTGGATCCAATCCGGATAGGGGAGTTGAAAAATAAAACGATAGAAGAGGTAATGTTGCTCAATATCGACCAAGTCGCAAAGAGGGCTACTCCAGCTACAGTAATTGCAGAAAGTATATAGCGAGAAAGACCCTTAAAAGAAAAGTCCCAGATAATCCCTAAAATAGCAGATAATCCAAGTGCTATGAGCATATTAAAAAACTTTAAGGCATATTTTTTTCTACCTAGATCTAAATCATACTTTTTTGCATGAGCTTCCACGATACGCTTCAATACATAGCGAATTATGATAGCAGCCAAAATAGCAAGTGCCGAAAATAAAACATGGTACGTGTTTCCCAAGAAGTATTTTTTTTGTCAAAATTAACGTGAAAAACTTAATTATCCATAATTCAGGGACTTCTTGAAGAGGCAGTTGTTGTATCAGATTCATTTTTTTGTTTGATAGGGGTAGAAATCTATGTATTGTCGAGTGTAGGAAGTAGCCTCTCTAAGTTTCAAGAGATGATATCTATGAACTTTACTTTCTCCTAGCTTTTACATGCAGGATATAGTCTTTACTACTCTATTTTTAATTATTTTTTGGATAGAGAGTAATTATTTTGTATATTTGCACCCTGATTTCGGCGAATGCCTTCTTTATGCCAAAGAAAGCCTCTTCGTATAAAATATTTTCGAAACATATTTATATACCCAAAGTAATGGATTTAATTAAATTTGTAGAATCGGAGTTTACAGCTGTTAAGGCTGATTTACCTGATTTTAAGGCAGGAGACACAGTTAATATCTACGTTAAAATTGTTGAAGGTAACAAGGAGCGTATACAGTTGTTCCAAGGTGTTGTTATTCAACGTAAGAACCTTAACACAACAGGTGAAACTTTTACAGTTCGTAAAGTTTCAAACGGTGTAGGTGTAGAAAGAGTATTCCCAATTTTATCACCTAGTATTGATAAAATCGAAGTACTTAGAAGAGGTAAAGTGAGACGCTCACGTATTTACTACTTAAGAGGAAAACAAGGGAAAGCGGCTCGTATCAAGGAATTGAAGAAATAGTTCTTCAATATTAAATTTTAGAAAACACTTTTCGTTTATAGGTAGTACCTCTTCTCACCGAGAGGTACTTTTTTTATGCCTTTATTGTAATTTGCCAATTTGGGCTTCATTTCAGGTTTAGAATATACGTATATTTGTACATGCAAAAATTCTTCAAATATCAAGGTACGGGCAATGACTTTGTACTAGTTGATAACAGATCCGGAGATTTACGTTTTACACAAGATCAAATCCACGCACTTTGTGATAGAAGGTTTGGTATAGGGGCAGACGGATTTATTTTGCTTGAAAACCACGTATCTTCTGATTTTCGGATGGTTTATTTCAATGCGGATGGATCAGAGTCTACCATGTGTGGGAATGGAGGGAGATGTTTGGTGCAGTTTGCCAGAGATCTCAACATTTTTCAAAAGGAAGCAAGCTTCACAGCAATAGATGGATTACACCACGCCCAAGTAGATGAGATGGGAATTGATTTGGGAATGATTGATGTAGATAGCATTCAACAAATTGATACCGACTGGTTTCTCAATACGGGCTCTCCTCATCTTGTACAGTTTGTGGACGATGTTAGTACAATTGATGTAAAAAGCCAAGGAGCAGCTATTCGTTATTCAGAGTATTGGAAACCCAAAGGAGGGGTCAACGTTAATTTTGTTCAGGTTTTGAACGAAACAAGTATTTCTGTCAGAACATATGAAAGGGGAGTGGAAGACGAAACATATTCCTGCGGAACAGGGGTTACAGCCGCCGCTATAGCTTCTTATTTTACAAAAAAATTGAATACTACACGCGTCTCAATTCAGACAATGGGAGGTGCATTAGCTGTCTCTTTTTTACATGCTTCTGATCAAAATTTCAAGCAAGTTCGGTTAATTGGACCCGCTAAATTTGTATTTGAAGGTTATTTTTAAAAAAAAATATGTCATTTTTTTGAATTAGATAGAATTCTGCCTAGATTGCATTGTAATCTTACAAAACAGCCTATTCGGGTTGTTAATAATCAAAAAAATATTGAAAACATATCTCTTAGAGATTTGATTGCCAAAATTCCGAACGGAAAATTTCTATTTGTGTAAAATTTAAGTATGTATAATTTAGAAGATTTAAAACTCAAGTCAGAGGAAGACTTGCAAGCTTTGTGTAAGAAGCTTAAACTTAAAGTCGATGAAAATTCTAGCAAGGATGATCTCATTAGCGAAATTCTAGTCAATCAAGCACGCTCAATGATTGTTCCCAAGAAGACAGATAAGAAGGAACGCAAACCTAAATCAAAAGAAGAGGTAGCGGCAACTGAAATCGAGGAATCCCCGGTTGCGGAGACTCCAGAGGCTCCTACAGAGCCAAGTCCAGCAATTGAAATTATACCAGAAGTAAGTCCAGTTGATAATGAAAACAAAGAGGGCGGTCGTGTACGTAAGCGTATAGTTCGCACAGTAGCCTCTGAAACCAGTAGCCTGCCCAACCTTTTTGAGCCAAATCAGGATTTAAAAACTAGCAGTCGAAAATCAAGTGTTCCAGAAATGCCCATTTTTGAGCCCCAAATAGAGGCTCCTTCTGTCGAAACTGAAGAGGTAATTTCCGTACCCGATCAAAATACAGAAATAGACATTAGCGATATCATTCAGGAGACTCCAGATATTTCAGACGAAGATCTAGGGATACTACCAGAAGAAGATGAAATCACAAAAGAGCAATCCGCTGAAGCTAAACGCAAAGATGAATACAGCCGCAATATCAAAAAACAGTTTAATACACTCGTAAAGGAGTTTGACGGCCTCATTGACAACGTAGGAGTGCTTGAGATTATGAGTGAAGGTAGCTATGGTTTTTTACGTTCAGCAGATTATAATTATTTAGCGTCTCCGGATGATATTTATGTTTCTCCTTCACAAATAAAACTTTTTGGACTTAAGACAGGGGATACCATTCATGGGTCCGTTCGTCCGCCCAAAGATGGGGAGAAGTATTTTGCACTTTTAAAAGTAATAAGTGTAAATGGTAAAACC
The DNA here is from genome assembly GCA_051649345.1 of Leadbetterella sp. Classification (GTDB taxonomy): domain Bacteria; phylum Bacteroidota; class Bacteroidia; order Cytophagales; family Spirosomataceae; genus Leadbetterella. The sequence goes on from JBOFGX010000052.1 coordinate 3,285, forward strand.
ACTGAAGAGATCCGAGATCGTATTCCTTTTGAGTATCTTACTCCTCTGTTTCCCAACGAGAAGATTAGCTTAAGTACAAGTCCTACGATAATGTCTACACGTGTGCTAGACTTATTTGCACCTATTGGTAAAGGACAAAGGGGAATGATCGTGGCACAGCCAAAAACAGGTAAAACGGTTCTGCTTAAAGAGATTGCCAATGCAATCACAATCAATCACCCTGAGGTATATCTTATCATATTGCTGATAGATGAACGTCCGGAAGAGGTGACCGATATGCAAAGGAGCGTACGAGCGGAGGTAATATCTTCAACGTTTGATGAAACCGCCGAAAAACACGTGAAAGTATCAAACATGGTCCTGGAGAAAGCCAAGCGTATGGTTGAGTCTGGGCATGATGTTGTAATATTACTTGATTCTATTACTCGTCTGGCGAGAGCATACAATACGACTATGCCATCATCGGGCAAAATTCTCTCGGGAGGTGTGGATGCCAATGCACTTCATAAACCCAAGCGTTTCTTCGGAGCAGCTCGTAAAATCGAAAATGGTGGATCCCTAACCATAGTAGCAACAGCCTTGATCGATACCGGTTCAAAAATGGATGAGGTAATATTTGAAGAATTTAAAGGCACAGGTAATATGGAACTTCAGCTTGATCGTAGATTGGCCAACAAACGTGTGTTCCCTTCTATAGATATTCTTGCATCAGGTACGCGAAGGGAGGATTTACTCATGGGTAAAGATGAACTACAAAGAGTATGGTTACTACGTAAATACATGGCAGATATGAACTCAATGGAGGCTATGGAGTTTCTTTTGGATAAGATGAAAGGTAGTAGAACGAACAGCGACTTTTTATCTACTATGAATAGATAAGATTTTAAGTTTGGATTAGAAATTAAGCCGATTCGAGAGATTCGGCTTTTTTTGTGTTTAATACTATAGAATAGGGAAAGTCAATGGCTTTTCCGCAGATCCTAGTTAGTCGACCCTCAAAAAGTACAAGAAGGGAAATTTTTCAGCAAATGAGGTGCGGCTGAGGTCAAGCGAAAGAGTGTTGGCCTGAATTTTTTATGTAAAAGGATAAGCAAAGGGAAAAAATTCGGACAATTTTTCGCTTGCCGGAGTGCCGTATCAGGGTTTTTGGCT
>JBOFGX010000053.1:0-2414 GCA_051649345.1 Leadbetterella sp.
TTGCCCTTGACCCAATCGGGATTATTTTTAAAACTAACTATTTTTTATACTTTTAGCACTGCGCAATCGTGTCGCTACCTATTGCTATTGGCTTTTCATAAGACTGAAAAGTATAGATAGATACACCAGACGCATTTGATTTAAGCCTTACATTACCGATATACTGTCCAACATAATCTGTTGCAAGAACATCGTGAGCATAGCCAGTTCCTGCATCAGATCTCGTAACACAATACCAAAGCGCGGATGGTATTGTAAATGTAGGAGGTGTACTATATCGTGTAGTCAACGCACCACCAGAGTTTGCGATCGTGTTAAAGTTTGAAATACTGATGCAATCAATCATAACGCCTTCTCCATCTTGTTCAAGGTATAAACCCTGAATAGTGTTAGGATCGGCCAATTGTTCAGAACTTGGTGTAAAAGTCATCAAATACTGAACTTGATTTTGCCCTGGTATCAGATACCTTAACAGCCACACATTTCTTGGCGTAAACGCCCCGACAGTCAAACTGTTTAAATCAATAACATTGTTTGATTCATTGAACGTATAGCGTCCGTCTTTGTAAATCGCTGTTGCGAGAAATAATGGCATACCTTATGATTTAATTCTTTTTATTTTAAACTATCACAAATTTTGTGTAGCCTTTCTATTCCAAGATAAATATTTTCTTCATAAAATCCGGAAACAACTGAGGTTTCCATGCTAATCCCTTTACCTTCAAGTTTTGAAAACAGTATCTCGGGTGGGTTACCCTCTAATACTACGGCTATTGTACCATCTTTAGTAAGATCTAATACCTTAAATGCCCTTGCCTTTTCAAAACAATCCGAAATGCTTTTTTTAAATGATTCGATTATTGATATAAACAGTACTGGCTGTTTTTGAGAAAAAACCAATAAAGACTTGTATATATCAGTATCCAAACTTTTTTCGTCAACATCTCCAAAGTCAACACTTTTTGACTTAAACAAGTCAAAAATATTTTTTAGTTGTACAGGGTTATTTGACAACTCTTTGACAAAAGTACCTGCATCCAATGCCTTTTCTTGTATTTCTACATAACTTTTGTCCACCGTTTCGTCAGTTACCTCGTAAAAAGTGTACCCTTTTATTGACGGATCAGGATTTTTGCTTTTACTATCCCTGTTTTGCGGGTGTGCTTTTAATGCCTGAACTAATACCGCATCGGTTTCTGTATCAAATCTATTCTCCCCTGCGTCAAGTATCAATAAACTTGTATCATCTTTTCCATTAGGGTCTGTTTCTATTTTCTGAACTACTTTTTGATATTGATAATCCAATGAAAAAGACGTAGTTAGATACCGGCATTCTATTTGTTGTGCGCCAACGGCCTTAGAACCGTAATGCAGAAACTCCAAATCACCTTTATACCTACTATCAAGCATTTCCAATGGGACTTCGGAATTTCCATTTTTAGGCAGTTTGCCATCAGGTAAAACCCTTCTTGCCCAAACTCTAAATCTGTTTATAAGATTATATGCCCCTACTGTTACCCTTGTTTCGTATGCGTTTGGCCCAGGAGAGCCATCCTTGTTAGGATATGACGCTATTACCGTTGCAGGCTTATGTAATCCCACCATTATCACATACTTACCCATAAAAATCTTTTTCTTTTAAAAAATCATTTATCAAAAAAATCCTTTCGTATTAGATACCTCTTTTTAAGAGGTTGATGTTTTTCTTATTGTACCAAGCGCCGTAGGGCGGTGGAACTCATACCCATATGTTGTTTGACCAAATACATTCACTAACCTTCCCCCGCGATCACGCACATCATCCATCCAAATGCCTTTTACCTTAGCAGGCTCTGCCCCCATTAAGTTTGTGCATGTAACAAAAGGGACAGTATTACCCTGTTGATCTCTGAACTTAGCCATTGGTTTCATTATGGCAAAATATTCCATAATGTTTCCATATCGGCGATTATCAAAAATATCAACCATGTATGGTGTAAATTTATACCCAAATGCTTCAAAAGTTTTAAAATCGTAGTAACTAAAATCTCTTGATCCTGCACCGCCTTCTCCAAATAATTCATACCTATATGATTGACTTGATGCTTTAATCATGTCTGCGATGTTTTCACTCCAATCCATCCAGAAATTAAAGTCGTGACAAAGCATGTAGTCGTTGCACCCATTAATACGGCGTAAAGTCTTCATCATTCCCCATAGTATCTGCTTTAGAGATACACCATTGAAAATGTCATATCCAGTATTGAACATTCCATATCTTTCAGCGGTAGGTATCATACCGTCAAATCCCTTTTGATTTGAGTAGTCTCTTTGACCAAAGAGCATATTCATACTTTGGTTATCGGTCATATACGCTTCAATGGTGCCATTCATGGTTGGAATGTAAAACATATCAACGGCCTTCCCCCTTGTGT
>JBOFGX010000054.1:0-8931 GCA_051649345.1 Leadbetterella sp.
ACTAAATATCAGGGCACATTTAAATAATTTCATAAAATTTGTATTTTTTTTGCCAATTCTCAATCTCCTTTCCGGAGACTTTCAGGTTCATTCTGAGGTAAGGATCAAGGATTATAAAAAAAAACTTCCATTCCATAAATACTCTGAGCCTCTATAAATACTAAGGTGTAGTATAACAACAAGTATAGTGGATAGCAATAAAAAGCAGAAAAAATAATTGAATCTCCTGTTCTCAACATTAATTTCTTTGGGAAGTTTGTAAAAAATAACTGTGTAAAAAAAAGTAAGAAGAAGCAATATACCAATATAATAAATATCGCCCAGACCTTTCCCGAAAGTAACATTACCACTCAGACTTAACAGTAATATTATGATAACTATCACTAAATATGGATAATACCAAAATTTCATACTTATTTAATTTTTAGCTACCTACATTTTTAGAGAATCGACTAGTTACATTGAGCAAAATATAAATCATCTTCGAATGTGTACCCGAATAGGTACTTCCCATTTTTAGAAATTCTATCCCTAAAAAGTCTCAATTTAGGGGATTTTTTAGGTTGAATTACACTATTTTCCTTCCTAAACAACGCAAAGTCACTATGAGACTTTACTAGAACAAAAGACTCCGGTAGGAACATTAATACCATACTTCTTAGCCAATTTTGTTAAGTTAACTTCCTTAGTGAAGTCCTACCTTTATTAACCTACTATTTCTATACCTATTAATTCTTTGTCTTTATCAAAGTCCAGATTTATTGGAATACCTTTATAGTCTTCAATCAATTCAGAAATAGAAATTGACTTCTTAACAATTCCAGAAATTGTTTTTTTAGGATGCTTTGGTAAATATAGATATGCAACTAAGTCATCATCTTTACTTACTTTTAAAATTATCTTTTGTGACATATTTGACTTTATTTTTGTCACTTCAAAGTCTCCCTCTAAGTGACTTTGAAGATTGAATTCCACTATTTTCCTCCCTAAACAACGCAAAGTCCCTGCGGAGACTTTACTAGGACTAATGCCTCATTTTTCTCGCGGCTAAAAGCCGTACAACACCACAACGATGGTAAAACCATCGTAGAGCACACACAACCTTCGCAGAGCTAGTAGAAGCCCTCTGAACATATGTATTATCGTTCATCACTAATTTCCACTCGACCATTGCTATTATTTTTGTTCTTCAAATTTATATATGCCTCCAATCATACCTCCATTCGTTTTTTTACAATTGATAAAAATTTCCTTTGGAATACTATCTTTAAAACTGATACGAGTTGTTTGATTACAATCATACATTCCTACAAACAACAATTCGTTATCTATTAATTTAGGGCTATCCAAAGATTCGATGTAATATTTACCTAATTTCTTCCCTTCATTTGAGTATAAAATAATTTCAGAGTTAAAATGGGGAGATTGAAATCCGGACAATATCCCCCTGTAAATAAAATTGATATTTGAATCTTTGCACTTTCCTAAATATGAACTAGAATATTCAAGAGTATGTAAGCTATCTTTCTTTCTTAAAATTATCTCTCTATCTATAAGATTATCAACAATCATAATACTATCAATTTTTTGAATAGTACCATCTGAACCCAACACATCTTGCTTTGATTTTTTACACTCAAAAAGCAAAAACAACATACAGAATATAGTAAATCTATACATTTTTAATACCCCCGCTCCTCGAAGGTTACACCTTCGAGGAAGCATAAGACAAGTTTTACTTGGCATATTTGTTCTTGATTATTTTACTAACATTTTTTTTCATTTACAATCTTGTTTTAGCGGACTTTGAGGGTTGAATTACGGTATTTTGTTTCAATAAATAAGACAAAGTACTTACGGAGAATTTGTTAGGACTAAAAACAATCACCAATTAATCTTTACACGTATATTCTACTTTCTCCATCCATGGGAATAAAGGTTTTTTCAGAAAGTCCATTTTTGAAAACTTCTTCTCTTACTTTATCACGCGTTGTAGGGCAATGATTTACTGCTTCCAAATGATTGGCGATTACGTTTTTGGGGGCATTTCTTATAAATTTCAAAATGTCATCCATACGCATTAGTACTGGCTGAAAAACATCAAATTGAGCGGTTCCGCTGGCTAACACAGCTATATCAGGCTTAAATTGTATCAACACTTTATGGACATCATCTGTATAAACAGTATCTGAACTTAAATAGATAGATTTATCATCGGGAAATTCTATGTAAAATCCCATAACATTACCCATAGGTTTAGCGATAAAACCATATCCGTGGGTAGCAGGAATACCTTGAATTTTACCTCCCAAAAAGTCACTTTCTACCCAATAGTCAACTACTTGCGAAACGTTCAACCCTTTTTTTCTTAGCGTCTCTTCATCTTTCAAACTACAAATCACGGGTATTTTTTTCGAACGTAAAAACTCTTCTCCTTCCTTGTCTAAATGATCGGGATGAAGGTGTGTTATTAGACAGTGTGTTGTTGTTTGGATTAAACTTTTGGCATTATCTGGCAAATCTACTATAGGATTTCTCTGACGCTTAAATCTGAAAAGAGTAAGTGTTGGACCCATTTTGCCTTTTTCACTAAGCATAGGGTCAACTAATATCACTTTTTCTCCAACTTCAAGTATCATTGTGGCATTTCGCAAATGATGTATCTTCATATTTTACAATTTTAAAAATTTGAAGTACAAAGTACTGGTTTACCAAAATGGTATCCATTGATCGAAATCAAGAAATCAAATTCTTTTACGAATTCTACTTAAGGTTTCGGGTGTTATTCCTAGGAAAGAAGCTATATGGTATTGAGGAATGTGTTGCAACCAATCCGGCTTTGATTTCATCAAGTCGAGGTACATGCTTTCGGGAGAATTGACAATAGTATTATATTCATCGGCATCTTTTTTTAAGACGATTCTTTGGAAAATAGTTTTAATCAAAAGTTCGCCATGTTCGAATTGAGAGGTAAACTCAAAAAATACATCCTTAGATAACACACTCAATTCAGTATCCACAAGGCACTCCTGATATTTATTAGTTGTTGTCGATAGGTTAAATGATGAGCAGTCGGTAATTACACCTGAATTGATATAGAAGTTAACGTTCTTTTCGACATCATCTGTCGCATAATACTCTCTTACTATACCTTTGTTAAGTATACGAAGCTCTGTTTCTATACTTCCATTTCTCAATATCAGATCTCCTTTCTTGAATGTTTTTATTACAAAGTTGTTTGAAAGTGCATCCATACTATCTCCTGAAAAAGGAAAATTCTGGCTAAGATACTGAGATAGAAGATTATTCGCTTTCATGGCACTCTTGTCTGATTTTAACTAAAAAGTACAAAAATAATAGATTCACATATTTTAGTATCGTAGGAATACCTAACATTATTCAACGAAAAATAATTTATCCATAGTTTTTATCTTTTAAAAACAGATTCTGTTATAAAACTCTAAAATATAATGACTAATATTCAAAATCTTCGATAAATCCAATATCACTATTCCTTTCAAAAAATTTAATTAAACTTTCTTTTGAGTTAACTTTTCTGTCAACCTTAAACCTTTTACGAAAAGTGGGATTCTTGAAAACATAAAAATCCACGTAATAAGTACTAAAAAGACAACCAAATACATTATAAGATATCAAGCAAACATTTTTTGAGAGAAACAAACTATTTAATGATTTTTCAGGAAGTGGATCGTCTGATAGCATATCATTTCTTTTCTTACTCTTCACATTCAAACTTTCCATATCCTGAAATCTAGAACTTGGATTATTCTTATGAACTAGATCATTTAGAATAAATTTCGGTATATATTTTGACTCATAATATGTTTCATACTTGCCTGATTTTATATAATTGATTATATGCCTATTAAGTGATCTATTTTTTTCATCTTTACAACATATAAAGAAATATACTAGAATCAAACACAAAATAGCTTTAACGTTCTTCATTGTATTTTGATTTCTAAAAATTCACATTTTAAGTGGCGTTGAAGCTCTTTCAACTATTAAAACATTTGACAAAGATTCTATTCAAATATTCAATTTGCAATAACGAATGGAAATTTAATATTTAAAACTATCGAAAAACTAGTAATGATAGACTCCATTTATTCATATGGAAACAGCTTGTCACTTATTTTGAAAACATAATTGCTTTCAATTAACCAATTTGATTCTAAAAGGACATCTTCATTTAATTCACTGTTATCAAAAAGCGATTGTATATTTTCAATTTTATCAACGAATACTACTTCAAAACTCAATTCAGCCAATCCTTTTGGCAAAATTTCAAGAACTGTATTTATATCATTTCCTATTAGTATAATATTTGCCCATGCTCCTTGATATGTAAAATTAAGTTTAGAATGTTCACTATCAATTAAATCATTAAACTTAAAACCACCAATAGCTTTTATGTTAACAAATACTAACCAAAGCTTAGAATAATCATAATTCTTTTTTTTCATCTATTTTCTTTTTATGTCTTACCAATTAGATTTTAAAAGACTTTGAAGTTTATTTAAAAAATTAACAATGAGTATTTTACAAGATTTTTAACGGGATAATATTATCCAATTTACTTGATTTCAAATTACCTAGTCAAAGAAAATCAAAAACAACTGGACTTATAAATCTGATCACTTTTCTTATCTAAATAAAAAATTAAACTTTGTTTTGAAGTATTTACATATACCAAAACTATACAGTAGGAATTAAAATCTTTTATGGATATTAGATCAATTGATTCTTGATTTTCTAATTTGACTTTACATGCATTTCTTACAAAATCATAAACTTTTTTCTTTAATTTACTCTTTTTAAGAGGATTAATTATACTAAAAGGAGGATTTGGGAAGTATATCAATTTGTCATTTTTATATTTATAATCTCCTGAATTAGTAAAAGAAACAATCTTATAACAGAAAAGAAATCTATAAATTAGGTTTAATAATACTAAAAACAAGATGAAATTCTTTAATCCTATGAAGCTCCTCCCCTTAAAATTTAAACTCAATATCATTTTTATCTTTTGAAGAAATCCTTCGTTTAGAATCATATTTAAAAAATGATATAATTTTCGATTCAGCATTTATTGTTTTCAAACCAATCATAAACTTCCATTCTGAATCATTTTCAACTACATAACTCCATCCTTTAATGTTATACTGTTTAGTAACATTTTTGATTTCTTTTACTTGCGTACCTACATGTAAGCCTTGAAATGAGAACCTAGGATCACTCGTTGAAACGTAAAATATCAAGTTATTCTCTGCACAAACATTAAATCTAACATTCATTTTCTCAACTAGATAACAATCATCTAACTGATTAGGAGAGGTTAATTCTTTGATTTTTTTTATAACTTTCAAATTACTTAAACTGTCTCCAATCTGTATTTGTGCGGAACAATTAATCTGAACGACAAAGAATAAAAAGAGTCCACATACCTTCTCAATATTCCGAATTACTGCCTTCATCCCCCTCAAAACCCTTTAAATTCCAACCAATTATCCGTCACAAACGCAGATGCAGGATACCCTTTTGAGTTCTTGAGGGTTGCCTCAGCACCATTTAACCATTCAAAGCGAGCAAATATCGGAAACGTAGATTCTTTGGAAGTAAGAATGATACTGTTAGAACGAACCCGTACGTCTGCCTTCACGAAATTTCCAGATATATCTGCTATCTCAAACGAGTTTTTGCATTTCTCATCGCATAACAAATCCACAGTATCAAAAATCAATGTGATTTGACCTTTCGTATTTTCATAGGTTAGAAGTTTGGGGCCTGATATGACGCCCAGATTGGTGTTATAATAATTCCTCAAGGCCATATTACCCAATCTAAACCCTACATCCTTTTTGTTTTTGGGGTGAATATCCCCTGGATCTCCAATATCAGAAATCACCACCACTCCCGTATTTTCTACCTTATTTTCTACCCTCCGCTGAGCGTTTCGGACCGCGACTCCCACTTCGGGGGTTTCATATTTAAATGGTGCAATCTGTACCAACAAAAACGGCATAGGTTGTCCCCATTTTTGTCTCCAAGACCGAATCAACGTACCTAACAGTCTATCATAATGATAAGCAAAATCCACATTCGATTCCCCCTGATACCAAATCACTCCTTTGAAAGCAAATCCTACTAGTGGAGCTATCATCCCATTGTACAATTGACCGGGTTTTCGAGGCCCCCACTTATCATTCTTTTGTTGGTTAGAATTCGATTTCAAGACAGGATCTGCTTCTATAAACTCACTGGGCGTCCAAGCTTCAGCGGTAGTTCCTCCCCAAGAAGCATTTACAACTCCGATGGGTATATCCAATGTTTCGTGGATTCGTTTAGCAAAAAAATACGCTACCGCACTAAAACTCTTCATAGATTGTGGCGTACATTTTGCCCATTCTCCTTCACAGGTTTGTTGCGGGGTATCCCCAGGAACTTGGCCTACTGAGAAAAACCGTATTTTTTCAAAATTCGCGTTTTTAGCTTCATTTTCTCCATCTGTAATACCCGTATTTGCGGACCACTCCATATTGCTTTGTCCCGATGCCAACCAAACCTCTCCTATCATTACATCTTCCAGTAGTATGGTATTGTTCTTTCCCTCTATTTTGATCGTGTAAGGTCCGCCATAGGAAGGTGTTTCTACAATCAGCTCCCACTTACCCGATCCGGGCGTAACGATACTTTCCGAGGCATTATCCCATGAAGTAGTGATAGTAACTTTCTCAGGAGGTTTTGCCCAACCCCAAATTTTCACTTGTGCATTTTGCTGCAAAACCATATGCGATCCAAAAATACCCGGAAGCATAACTTTTGCTTCCAATTTAGAAGCCGAAATCAAGGCAAAAAGCAAGAATAAACTTCGAAAAACTGTGGCTAAACTTTTCATAAAACAAAGAGTTAAAAAGATATTTATCGTTAATATTGTAAATATATACGGTAAATCAAAACCTATGCAAAAAGAAATTATTCTAGCAAGCAATGCTCCACAACCTATCGGTCCCTACAGTCAAGCTGTTCTAGCCAATGGAACTCTGTATATTTCTGGACAAATAGCTATCGAAGAAGCCCAAAATGGAAGTATAGAATCAGAAACCATAGCTGTACTTAATAGTTTGGAATCCATCCTTGTCGAAGCTGGTTTTGATTGGAGTCATATTGTAAAAACAACCATATTTTTAAGCAACATGGATGATTTTGCCATCGTTAACAAAGCCTATGCGGAGCGATTTAGTTCAAATTTCCCGGCAAGAGAAACCGTAGAAGTAAGCAAATTACCCAAGGGTGTTAATGTAGAAATTTCAGCCATTGCAGTCAAATAAACTATCTTTTTAAAACCAAAAACCTATTGAAAATGAAAAATAGAAGGGAATTCTTAAAAAAAACTGTTGGTTTTTCAGCTTTGTTATCGAGCCAAGGATTTACAAGCTTCGCAAACAAACCAGTCAACTTTGAAAAAAACAAATTCAAGCTTTTATATGCTCCACATTTTGGTATGTTTAAAAACAATGCCGGTGAGGATTTGATAGATCAACTCAACTTCATGAACGAAGTAGGGTTTGGGGCGATCGAAGATAACGGCATGATGGATAGATCTGTAGATATCCAAAAAAAAGTGGGAGAAACCCTAGCAAAGCATGGAATGAAAATGGGGGTGTTCGTCATCACCTTTGATGCATGGCCACCCAAAGCAAATCTTACATCGGGAACAGCCGAGTGGAGAGATACTTTTTTGAAAAAATGCAAAGAAGCGGTTGAAGTAGCCAAACGCGTCAATGCCAAATATATGACGGTGGTCTGTGGCAACTACAATCGAGTGATGCCCCTGGGAATTCAGACCGCCAATGTCATAGAAAGCCTTCGCAGAGCTTCCGATATTTTTGCACCGCATAACCTTACGATGGTTTTAGAGCCTCTTTCTGACAATCCTGATTTATTTTTGAGGTATTCAGATCAAACGTACTCTATCTGTAAAGCAGTCAATAGTCCTTCCTGCAAAATTCTGTTTGATATGTGGCATATGCAACGCAACGAAGGCCGTCTTACCGTAAACATGGATACGGTATGGGATGAAATCGCCTACTTCCAAATCGGTGACGAACCAGGGCGTAAAGAGCCTTACACAGGAGAAATCAATTACAACTTCCTTTTCAAGCATATTCATGACAAAGCCAAAGAAAAAAATCAAGAATTTATCTTGGGAATGGAGCATGGAAATGCATTTCAAGGCAAAGAAGGAGAGTTAAAGCTGATCGAGGCATACATAAAGGCTGATAATTTTTAATTTTCTAAAAATAGTTGTACCAAAAAAAATAACGTTTGAAAGAGGTTTTAAAAAAAGAAAGCAAAGAGTGGTGGTCTAGTAAACGCATCAATTATAATTTGGGCTTAATTGCTTCTGGGATTATCGCATTTTTCCTTTATGCGGTTTTGGGGTCAATTTTAATAGCTCCATATGATTCCGAATTTGAAATAACACTATTTACAATATTTTTTCAGGGTATAGCTTATCTATTTATGATGGGTTTTGCCAATTTATTTTATGGTCTTGGATATCAGATTGATATTAATTTCAATAAAACCAATAGTGAAACTTTCAGAAAACGCCTCTATCGACTAGGTTATTGGTTTTCTTTTGGGCTTCCTTTCCTTGTACCTGTTATGGTAGTAGTCGTATATTTTATACAATTCAAAAATTTAAAGTAAAAAAGATTCAAAAAAAACACATAACATTTTTCTTTAACACTTTCTTCCCCATTTATGATATTTATTAACCGTTTATAATAAAAAAAACGACTCGTTGATAATCAAAACCAAAGATGTAAAACCGAACCTATTTTTCAAATTTTTTTAGCTCAAAACCCGTTATAATTTAGAAATAATACGAGTAAAACCTTTGAA
>JBOFGX010000055.1:0-3024 GCA_051649345.1 Leadbetterella sp.
GTATGCTTAGGTCAGTATTAGACTTTACAAATGTTCGGTTTTGGCCCCAATACGGATGCAAAGGATAAGGCGAACTGCTTTGGCCATTTACGGGAGCAACCCAATGTTTTCCTCCGATCGGGAATTTATAACCAGCATCAAAATTTTTGTAATAGCCAAGATTACCTCCATCCTCCTTCGCCCAATCGTGAATTTTGTTTGCTATTAACGCACCAAATCTTTTTGAATTTCCAATTATGGTAGTATCATTGATGATGGCTGTTCTTTCGGTGAGAAGAGCCTTATACAAGGAATCTACCCTGTTTTTATAGAGAGGAGGAGAATCCAAATACAATTTAAATAGCATCGTGAATTGGCTCTCGTTTAAGGAGATTTCCCAGTCTATGGTTCCTGTTGGTTTCGGTAAAACTCCGAGTCCATTGAGACTAGGTGCTACAGACTGATAGAGTTTACTTCCCGAAACTACAGACTCATACATGGTAAGACCCATGTAGCCCAATGCTCTACTGATGTACGTAGGTGTACTTGATGGTTGGTGTCGAATAAAATCCGTAGTGGCTTTGGCCCATTTAAGAGCAAAGGTAGGACTGATTTTTGGGTCTTCGACCTTGGGTTTGACTACATCTATTACGTCTTCATCTTTGCTACAAGATCCTAAAAGAAGGCTTGAAAGCAGGAAAAATGATAGTTTTAGTAAGGAATTCATAGTAAATCAAATTATATAATTCAATTCTCAAAACAAACATGCGATTTTCAAAAGTATAAACAAATTAGACGGACAAAATTTATCAACATTGAGATGCACTTACATTTTTGGGTAAATGAATTATTATTTAGGAAAAGCGTTTAACTCAAATCAATTTCGACTAAGCGATCTATTTTTTAATTCAAGTTGATACAAAAATAATAAACAGAATGATAAAATGATCTCAATACCTTGAAATTAGAAGATTAATCCTGTATTTTGGAGTATACCTTCTCAATAACTATATTAGACTTCCAACCTTTTTGGTATTTGTAGTATCTATGTATTTGAAAAGGTTTGAACATGCTACAATAAAGAGAGTGGTGTTCTTTTCACTCTCTTTATTTTCATAGTTTAATTTTGATACTAAAATTTTAATAACTTAAATTTCTTTGATGATGAAGACGACAATCTTTTTTTTGACCATAAGTGTTTTTTTGTTTGTTTCGGCTTGTGATTCCTCTTCGGAATCAGTATTTGAAAGATTACCTCAAGATCTCGTTGTGAGTGAAAAATTATCCTCCTCCAACAACGCATTTTCGTTTGACTTCTGGAAGAATGTTGAGTCTACGGAGAAAAAAGAAAACTATTTTCTTTCGCCTTTAAGCCTACATATTGCCCTAGGAATGCTACTCAATGGTGCTGATCAAAACACAAAAACCGAGATTCAAAATACATTAAAACTGCAGGGTTTGTCTATGGAAGAGATGAATTCATACTTCAATACGGTTACAAAAGGGGTGTCTTTGGTGGACCCGAAAGTGACAAATACCATAGCCAATGCAGTATTTCAAGATAAGCAGTTTGTAGTGAATCCTACTTTTGTCAATACAATTGAGCAATCTTTTTTAGCTAAGTTTTACCAAGAGGATTTTAAAAGTACAAGTACGGTTGATAAAATCAATAAATGGGCGGCCGATAATACGAATCAAAAAATCAAGAAGGTATTGGATAAAATAGACCCTGAGATGGTTATGTTTTTGATGAATGCACTATATTTCAAAGGAGATTGGAGCAAACCATTCAAGACCGAAAGCACAGTATCGGGTGATTTCAATGGGGTCACAAAAAAGAGTAAAGTGATGTTTATGAATCAAACGGAAACATTCGGTTACTCAGACAATACAGATCATAAAATAGCCCAATTGCCATATGGTAGTGACAAGTATTCTATGGTGTTAATTCTACCTAAAAAAACGATGACAAATAGCATCAACGTTTTAACCAGCGGTGGTTTGACTTCTACACTAACATCTTTGAAACCCACTAAAATAGTCCTTAAAATGCCCAAGTTTACCTTAGAGTATTCGTCTAATTTGGGAAATGTGCTCAATACAATGGGTATGAAAGACGCGTTTAAGCCAGGCATTGCCAACTTATCTAAAATAGGCAATCAAAAAGATTTGTTTGTCTCTATGGTAAAACAAGATACGTATTTGGCCGTAGATGAGAAAGGTACCGAAGCAGCAGCCGTTACCACAATTGGAGTAGGAGCTACTTCTGTGCCAGTATATCCTGAAATGCTTTTAGACAAGCCTTTTTTGTTGATGATTGTAGAGAAATCATCCAATACGATACAGTTTATTGGTAAGATAAGCCAATTGTAATTTTAATAAAAAGCCGTCTATTTTAAGTATAGCCGGCTTTTTTGTTCTTGAGTATCTCTTCACAAGTACCACTGGATAAATAGTGGACTAGTTTCCTAGTCGTATTTATTTTTATGGTTTATTTTACTCTTTGTAAAATTGAAACTATGAAAAATGGAATTCTTTTATCTGTATTGGGCGTATTTTTATTAATTACTTCTTGCTATACATCTTCAAAATCTGAATCCAAATGTGTTTTTGAACAAAAAGATCTTATTGTTAGTGATAAATTATCAGCAGCAAACAATTTGTTTTCGTTTGATCTTTGGAAGAAAGTTGAAGCAAGCGAGAAAAAAGAGAACTATTTTCTCTCCCCTTTGAGTTTGCACGTAGCCCTTGGGATGCTACTCAATGGTGCTGATCAAAACACCAAAATAGAGATCCAAAAAACATTGAAACTACAGGGGTTTTCAATGGAAGAAATCAATGCCTACTTCAAAACAATTTCGAGTGGCGTATCAAACGTAGATCCGAAAGTCACCCATACAATTGCTAATGCTGTGTTTCAGGATAAGCAGATTGTAGGGAATCCCAATTTTGTAAACACGATTGAGAAATCTTTTTTAGCTAAGTTTTACCAAGAGGATTTTAAAAGTACCAGTACGGTCAATAAAATCAATCAATGGGCAGCCG
>JBOFGX010000056.1:0-2888 GCA_051649345.1 Leadbetterella sp.
TTTATTTTTTTTCTTGCTTGACTTACTAGCTTGAAGCAAGTCTTCAGAATAGTAGTTGAACTTGAACGAAGCAACAAGATTTTTGAAAATCTCATTGTACATTACTTTATTATTAGGGCCTAAATAAGCATATTTGAAACGTGTGGTGCTTTCGTCTAAAATCCTACAACGTATCTCTTCTCCCGATTGAGTAACAATAAGGTCTTTTTGGCCATAGGATGATATCGATATTCCAATGGTAATAGATAATAAAGCAAATAGTAGTTTAAAGTTCATTATGTTTAAAATATAAAATCCAAAGGCTGATTACGGAATTTATACGGCTTTCGTTAAATATTATTGTTTAATAAATTTTACAAAAACCGTACCACACGAACCTAGAAGCCCTAAATTTATCCGTTTTATCTTAAATCAGGGCACTAAGTACTTGATGGCCTTTATTATGTTACAAATATATTAACATTTTATTAAAAGTTTTTTTTTGCATAAAATTTGCATTGAAATTAATTTATTCTTTATATTTCGAAAAATTTAAAAAAATAACCCCCGGTCGACAATATGGTATAGAGCTCTACGTTAACTAAATTAGAAAATATAATGGAGAAAGTCCTAGTTAATGAAAGTGAGCTTTTGTCGGCGTATATTCAGGGTGATGAGTCTGCATTCGCAACTCTTGTAAACCGATACAGTTCTAAAATTTATACTACCATTTACCTCGTTGTAAGAGACAAGGAAATAGCGGAAGATTTAGTACAAGATACGTTTATCAAAGCTATTCGTACTCTGAAAGAGGGTAGATATAATGAAGAAGGTAAGTTTTTGCCTTGGATTTTACGTATCGCTCATAACTTGGCCATTGATTATTTTCGGAGAGCAAAACGCTACCCGAGTGTGGTTTTTGAGGATGGAAGCAATGTTTTCAATTCTCTGAATTTTGCAGATGATTCTATAGAGTCTTTACAAATTACGAAAGAGTCTCATGAGCATCTACGAAGTATGATAAAGCAGTTGCCTCCGCAGCAAAGAGAAGTGCTAATTTTGAGGCACTACGAAGACCTGAGTTTTCAGGAGATTGCGGAAACAACAGGTGTAAGTATCAATACCGCTTTGGGTCGTATGCGTTATGCTCTTATTAATCTTAGAAAATTAATGAGTAAAAACAAATATGCCTATGACACAAACCTCTACCCAGAATGACGTACTCAGATATCTTTACAATGAAACTACGGTTTCTGAAAACGTCGAAATCCTTTGTAATTTAGCTTTCGATGAAGAGTTAAATGATTTTTATGTCGATACTCAAAAACTAATCAAGCAATTGGATGAAGTCAAGCTAGAAGTTCCACAGCGGGCTATTGATAAAATCCTAGCGTATTCGGCAAATTTCACTCCTGCCTTATATCAATAGGTGGGAGTTTTTTTTGTTGGAATTGAGATAGATATTTTCCGACATAATTGTTTTAAAAACTATCCGAATGTTTCCATTAGCATATTTTGAACCGCGTATACAGGATAGATTTTGATTTGGGGTATTTCTCCAAAATTCTCTAAAGACATACGAACGCCCCATTTTGATTTTTTTTCTTCTAAAAACAAAAACATACTTTGCATCGTCCCTTTCGTTCCTGATTTTACCTCAATAGGAATAACTTGCGTATTTTTTTGAATAACATAATCGACCTCTGCTTGACTGCTTTTGGCTTGGCGTTGCCAATAATACAAATGTCTATACTCATAGGGTGAGTTGTTTTTTAGTAGTTCTAAACCCACATGCAACTCGGCAATAGCTCCTTTGTTAATGATCTGAAAATCATCTTGAATCAGTAAGTCTCCAATAGAAAGACCTAAGGTTCGCTGAAGTATTCCTGTATCTAATAGTAAGAATTTTCGAGATTTGGGATTGGTCTCTGCTCCGAGCGGTATACCATTACTTGCAGAGTGAGTCACTGGAATAATTAAACCTGCCATGCGTAATAGTTCCAAGGCTTCTTTTACTTGTACGTTTGACAACGTTGCATTTGGGTAGGAATACGTAAACTTGGAGCCTGTTTGACTGACAACAGCATTAAATACTTCACGTATGCGTGTTGTGGGTACTCTACTTTTGTATTTGGCAAAATCAGCTTCCATCGCTATGATCAAATCGTCTAAAACTCTTTGAGCCTTTAGAATATCTTTGTGCACTATGTATTGACTGAGAACTTCGGGCATACCACCCAATACCAAAAAACGCTTGAAGTACTTTTTTAGCTTTTCGTGAATGATTTGGGGTAGCGGATTTTTGGCAGTTGCTTTTTGAAGCATAGTCCATAAAGCATCTTCTTTATATGCCATCAAAAACTCCTGAAAACTAAAGGGGTAAATAAACATAGATCGCATCCTTCCAACTCCAAAAGAAGGTAATTCGGCTAATGCGAATTCAAGCAATGACCCCGCCGCTATTACGTGAAGACTAGGAAGTTTTTCATAAAAATACCGTAATGAACCTATGGCTGGAATACTGGCTTGGATTTCATCCAAAAATAACAGGGTTTTGCCCCCAACTATGGGAATATTCGTAGTAGCCTCAATAAGCTCACAAATAGTACCCACATCTGAGTTTGTTTCAAAAATGGTTCTGAATTGAGGGCTTTCATCAAAATTAACTTCAATAAAGTACTCAAATTGAGCGGCTAAATTTCTAACTGCAGAGGACTTTCCCACTTGCCTTGCCCCTCGTAGCATTAGGGGTTTACGATTGGCTTCTTTTCGCCAATCCTCAAGTTCTGAGTCAAATATTCTCTTTAAATACATTCGATTTGATAAAAATACAAGGCAATAGTAAGTATAATTTTGTAAAAATACAAGGCAATATCACTTATTATTTGATAAAAACACAAATCATAATA
>JBOFGX010000057.1:0-3183 GCA_051649345.1 Leadbetterella sp.
ATTGGAAGAGGGGTTTTGATTGTAGTCCTATATACATCAAAGCCCGCTAAATATAGCAGATTTTCTACATCATATTTCGACAGCCAGTTGGGGTTAGGCACATAGGTCTTTAGCCCTATTTTCTCTGATAACTTAAGAATTGGCTCCCACAAAAAATTATAATAATGCACAACTACCTTTGTATAACTATGAGACACTTTTCTGAGCTGCTCAAAGACGGCCTGCACATCTTCTAATTGTTCCACCAAGTTAGATATTACAATCAAATCGAATTTTTCATCCAGCTGAATATCCTCAGCATCCATTGTATGAAACTCGAGATTGGGGTATTTTTCAGTTGCAATTTGGACCATTTTGGGAGAAAAGTCTATCCCAACTTTTCTAGATCCTGGTAAAGCATTTAATAATTCTCCAGTAGCTGACCCAATTTCCAGAACAGAATAATCTTCATGAGCAAAATAACTAAAATATTGAGTAACTGAGTCCCAATAATAGCTGTGACGCTTTCTTTTTTTGTCAAATTTTTCTGCTAAATTCTGAAAATACTCAAAGTGTTTTTTTCCCATGTAATTATTGAGTGTAAGGATTTATTTTAAATATTTTTGATTAGGTAAGTACTCAAATACATAGGTATCAGGGTTATTTGGATCATCTACCCCATTTACCCTATATACCAATTTAAACTTATCCATATGGGCGTTGAGAGCTGGAGCAAGATACTTATATGTACTAGCATACCCAAGACCATCTACAATTGCATGGGTTATCTTTTGCCTTTCAAAATAATCCATAACAGTTTTAATATCACTCCGTGGAAATTCATGTGAATATCTACCAGAATAATAATATAGTATACTTGGCTTCCTATTTGTCACAAAGGCTTTCTCTGAGGTATTCGCCTTAATCCACTCACTTGCTACTATGAAATCTTCGATAGGTTTGGAGTAGGCATTTACTTTCCCATTTTGATGCAAAACCTTCCAATTTTCTTTGTAGGTAAACGCAATTATTACTAGTACTACCGCAAGACTTATATTCGTAATATGCAAAAAATCAGGTTTAAATCTTGAAACTATCCCAGGTACAATTGCTGACATAGATATGAAAAATAATGGTATCAAATGAAACATCAAGCGATTTCCAACCCATACATCAGGGTATATAAACAGCAAGGCAAAAGTGGATGCAATGACTCCAGTTACAAGCCATTTAAAATTCTTTATAAAAAACAGTCCCCCAATAATCAAAAAAACAAAAATATAGCCCCACATCCAATGATCTGAAGTCGCCTTCTCAATAGGAACTTCAGGCAGTGATGGCTTAAACACCGTTGGTATCTCTATTGCTGTATACCTTTCTATATTTATTCCTATCCGCTCTTTCCAATCTGCCCAAGTTTCCATGTTCCCTTTTTCAGGACTCAATGAGTTTTTCATGATCATCATTTCAAAATGCCCTTTTCCAGGAATATGACTATTTCGTATATTCCAAGGGAGAATTAAAACAAAAAACAATGCAGAAATCAATGTGATTTCTATCCATTTTTTATTGAACAACAAATGAAGACACATACCTCCCAAAACCATTAGACCTACGGTTCTTGTATAGTATGACGCAACCACGAATAATACACTCAGATACAAATAGGGCTGTTTATAAAGAACTTTCTCATAATCCAAATGGCTAAAGAAGTAAAGAGCTACTGATACTAAGGTTACAAATAACATTTCAGACATAAATGCATTGCTGTAAGTCAAAACCAATGGATTTGCTATAAATAAAAATGTTACAGCTCCTGCCAAATAGATATTTTCGAAAACTTTTTTAAGGAAAAAAAAGGTACAAAATACAGTAATTAATACCAGCAACACACCCGAATGCTTGAGTCCACTTTGCGTATCTGTGAAATACATCATAATATTCAAAAAATAAGGATATCCTGGAGGAAAATGCTTGTAAGGAGAAATTGTTGGCACCATTATACCACTATAACCTTTTCCAGAGTGAATAGCCTTAGCGAGCATAACATAATCGGTATCATCACCGACCATCATAATCTTGCGATCATAGGTATATGTAAAGAGCCAAAAACCTGCAAGTAATAGACATAGTATTATTATATATTCCGTAACGGGTCTTTTAGAAACCAGCAAATTAGAAGTTTCTAGATTTTGTTCAACTCGAACAGTATCCGCTTTCCCCTTTACTTCATTACTTACTTTTTTAGAATCTTTCTTCATAATTCATTATATTGATTTGATTTTAAAAGTTATTGAAAATAAATCATCCAAAACTATAAAATCTGCTCGTTGGGCTCATTCTGGTTCAAAAATAGAGAATTGAACGCAATCCTTCTTTTATTTTTGAAATTAAAAACCATTTACATCGATATTTTTCCGAATTTTGCAAAAAAAATATCGACAGTACGAATACTTTGCATGGAAAGATTAGACAAAAATACAATCATAGGCTTTTTATTAATGATAGGGATGTATGGGGCGTGGTTGTATTATTATAACTCAACAAATCCTCAAAAACAAGAAATTCCTCAAACACAAAAAGTAAGCCCAGAAAAAAAGAATATACCCACCACTAAGTCAGAAATAAAGCCTCAAGACACGACACAAACTGCTCAGGTTGTTGATATATATGTAGAAAACGATAAATTCAAAGCTGTTTTTTCCAGTTTGGGTGCTCAACTAAAATCTCTTGAATTAAAAGATTATAAATCATACGACGATTTTAAGTTAGACGCTAAAAAGCCACTTTTACTATACGGCAACAATACCTCTCAACAAAAACTTTTAGCCCAATTAGGAGCTAAAAATATTCAAATTGAGTCGTTAGGATTTACTTCTTCCAGTACAAATATTAAATTACAAGGAGGACAAAAAGCAGAACTTGTGTTTTCAACTAATACTGCTTTTGGGATCATACAGAAAAAAATAAGCTTTTCGGGAGATAGCTACCAATGGGACGAAAATATAAATTTGGCTGGACTTAATCCACAACCTACTGTTCTTAAATATGAATGGACCAATGAACTTCACAAACTCGAAAATGATATAGTAGAAAACCGTAAGGCTTCACAAATAAATTATTTTGATAAAGATGAAGAATTTACTGATGTTGGACTAAGTAGCACAACAACTTCTGACGATGATACGGATTCGCCTGTCAAAT
>JBOFGX010000058.1:0-1847 GCA_051649345.1 Leadbetterella sp.
TAAGGGTAGACCCATTGGCGGAAGTCTCTAGAAGGTGGTCAACTTACAACTATTGCTACAGTAACCCGATACGATTTACGGATCCTGATGGTATGTTGCCAGGTGATTTACATGATCAGAAAGGGGAAAAAATTGGGACAGATAATGTACCTGATGGAAAGGTTTATGTTGTAACAGATAAAAAAACAGTAAAACAGTTAAAAGAATCTGGTGGAGTAGTTACAAATGCGGGTGCGGTAAATTCGGCAGTAGAACTACCAAGTGCTTATGTAAGGGCAGAAATGGGTAAAGCTGTTGACAGGTCAAATAGTGCAAATGACAAAAGAACTGATGAGTTCAAAGGTGACGATAACGAGGGAGGATTCCACGAAGAAGGAGGAGTATATGGTACAGGTGCAAGTGGCGAAGATAAAGTTGTACATGCAAAACCTGGTGCAAAAACCGACCCTTCTGTTCCAGGAATGGCAAGTATAGCACCTAGTGACCCAGCAATTCCAAGCCCAATTGCAGCAGATGGCTCATTCCACGTTCACCCTGGAGGTTCAATAACGGGAGCTTCTAATTGTATTGGTTGTAAAGGAGGAAGTTTTAACCAAAGCCCCACAAATCCAGAAGATTATACCGAAGCAAAAGGATATCCAAAGAACTCCTACGTTTTAGGGGCTGGAAATAATACAGTAACTATTTATAACGGAAATTCAACAAAACCCGTTGCTACATTTCCACTTAACAAATTTGTTAAACTCGGAAACTAATATGAAGAAATTACTAAGTACATTAATTGTCCTTTTTACTTTTACTAGCATTTATGGCCAAAATACTAAAATTGAAGTTCAAATATTTTTAAAAGGGGAACTAGTAAATCTTAAAAGAGGAATTAAAGTATCTTTAATTAACAAAAATGATACTTTGCGACTCCAATCATCTGGAAATAGTTTTTACCTACCAGACTCTCTAAATATGAAAAAAAAGAATTTTTTAGTTCAAGGGGGAGGATATATGTTCTATTTCTGTGAAACTTATATGGCTTATCAGCCACTTTTACCTAAGTGGAGCATATCCCTAGATAACAAGCCATTTTTAGAGGAAAATAAGTACTTATTAAAGAATTGTGATAAAAAAGTAAGATCTTTATATTCGCTAGACATAAATAGGGGTAACTTAATTACTGTTTATTCAAAGAAAAAAATGAAGCCTTCGCACTGAGGGCTTTTGTGTTACAGTGCGGCAATATTTTTAAGTTTAGCTGCTCTAATAAGGTTGTCAATAGTATAAATGATATTGTTTTTATCTACTTCGGCTAATTGCTCAATATCTTCCAGTCTTTGTAAATTCTTCTTATCCAGCACCATTCTATCAGACTTGCCCAAAAGGTAGTCCAATGTTACGCCCAATGAATCGGCTATTTTAGCTGCTACATCTATCGAGGGCTTTATCTCTTCTCTTTCATAACGTCCAATAATTGGAGCTGATGTTCCTATTTGCTTGGCAAGGTCATCTTGTG
The DNA here is from genome assembly GCA_051649345.1 of Leadbetterella sp. Lineage (GTDB taxonomy): Bacteria > Bacteroidota > Bacteroidia > Cytophagales > Spirosomataceae > Leadbetterella. The sequence goes on from JBOFGX010000058.1 coordinate 1,505, forward strand.
ACCATTTTAGTTGCTTACGTATCTGTGTTATTTTTTCTCCAAAAGTCATACAAAAGTGCTTTAAAGTACCTTAAAACTAAATATCTGTAAAAATAAGACACTTTTTGGTAATATAAAAATGATAAAGGTTTTGTATTTTAAAAACCTATCTATTACTTTTGTCACCAATAGGTACTAAAAACTTTTTTCAAATATTTTTTACGTATGCAAATCTCCGAAATCAAGGAACGTCTTACCCTCAAACAAGTGCTGGACTATTACCATTTAAAACCCGATAAAAGCCTACGACTGTGTTGCCCATTCCATGACGATAAAACCCCGAGCATGCAAGTGTATTACAAGA
>JBOFGX010000059.1:0-1932 GCA_051649345.1 Leadbetterella sp.
AACAGTCCGTTTTAAAATTTGATTCTTGTATTTTTCTTAAATAACAAAAGTTTAAATTTTAAAGAGGATCATTGTTTTATTCATGTTTTTTTGGTCACTTTTTTTCGAAAAAAAGTGACGCCGTCCGCAGGACATCTAATAACTGGGATATATAGATAAGTTTTATCCTGAATTGGACTAACCCCCCAACTTTTTCGATTGATTCGTTTAAAGTATTACAAGTATTGAACTTGCCAAATGGTTTAACCTACCGCATCATGAGCCCTTCAATTACTTTTCCAACTTCAGTATACGGCATCTTTTCTTTTAGATAAAAATGTCCTTTACCATTAGGCAACCACTTGTTACCCCCCATTTCATCGACTTTGATTCGACCCTCCACCAAACTAAAATACGGCTCAGCACCTTGAATAGCTACCAATACCGCTGTTTGATCCCAACTCATTCTTCCGTTCGCATCTTTTATATTTAAAGGGATACACTTAGCATACACATCTTTTATTGGAGAATTTTGAACATTTTCATTCTTACTAAGCTCCAACCCTGTAAAAATTTGACTCCCTACCTCTTGACCACTAAAAATGATAGGACTCGGCCAGTTCTCTGCTACTATTTTGGCAGATATAGGATCGCACATGACATTGTACTCTTTCCCTTCTGGAAATTTGGCAGCCATACTTACGAGTAACTTGACCTTCTTTCGTACCAGCTCAAGACCGGTAAGCTTAGAGATTTTATCGGGCTTAGATTCCAGTAAATCTGCCAAATTTGTCAAAAATCCAACGGTGCAAATAGTAACACTTAGATCGGATTGGCTGGCTAATACTTTACGATACAGTTTTACGGCATCAGTAGCTTGATCATTTGATTTGAAACTTTGAGGATACTTGGCCACAATCAGGGAATCCCACTTTTGCCCTGATTTTAAGGTCGGAGCTTTGCCTTTGACTATACCGATCGGAATGTCTTTTCTTTTAAAATAGGTATTCAACGTACTCAACACAGGGACAATATATTTGTGCTTATTACAAGCTATAGTAGCTAAAATATTTACTTTCCCGCTATCCGCCAAACTATGCATGACGGCTACAGCTCCTACGTCGTCATAATCAGGACCAATATCCGAGTCAAAAATCAAATTTACTTTTTGTCCGTATGTAAACTGCGTTAAAAGAGAAAGAATGAATACTATTTTTTTCATATTGAAATGCTTTATCACCCAGTTTTGGGTACAGGATAGCTTATAATTTGAAACTTCCTTCTACAAAGTTAGCATTTTAGGCTCTATTAAATCGTACGTATCCGTCAATCAAAAAAACGAAAGTCTTTTCAAAGGCTTTACTAATACCAAGACTGTAGGGCTTTCATCTAATTTCAAAAGGTACAACTTTTTTAAACTCTTTAAAAATTTCTACCTTCTCTTTATCATTATTACCTATGATGTTACCATTAAAATCAATTGTATATGTAAATTCTCTTTTAACTTTCATATCCTCCTCAGAGGAAACTTTAGCCAACTCTTTATTGTACACAAATTCTGTTTCAGAGACTTTAATTAAGCCAGGCGTAAACGTATAAATGACTTTGGCCTGCCTTGTTTCTCCGTAAATTAGAACCGTACTTTCTTTAATTTTATTATTAACGTACTTTACTATCGCTTCAGCTCCTTCTGAACTAACATTCTCTAAATCGTAAAGTATGGTCGAGTCCTTGACAATAGACACCCCTCTTCCTTGCTGAATTTCGGTGTTTTTTACCCATTTATGTTCATAATTACCACAAGAAATTAGTAAACTAAATATCAGGGCACATTTAAATAATTTCATAAAATTTGTATTTTTTTTGCCAATTCTCAATCTCCTTTCCGGAGACTTTCAGGTTCATTCTGAGGTAAGGATCAAGGATTATAAAAAAAAACTTCCATTCCATAAA
>JBOFGX010000060.1:0-6596 GCA_051649345.1 Leadbetterella sp.
GTTTTATTAATGTTTCGAAATAGTTAATTAAGCCATTTGTTAGCTTTAAGCATTCCGTTATTTTTTGCGAAATTCTTTCAAATTCTGATTGAGAAGTATATTCTAAATCGTTTGAAATTATCACTTGAGTTTCTAATTCATACAATGAGCCTCTTGAAATATAATAGTATTGAACTGAGTCTTTCGTGTGATTTCTCCCTTGACCTTCAGCTATATTTGATGGAATTGATATCGCACATCGTCTCATTTGAGAAACTAAACCAAATTTTTCGTCTTGAGGAAAATGCTTCGTCATCTTGTATATCTCAACAACCAACTCTCTACCGAATTTCCAGACATCCAAATCTTTATAATTTCTCATTCCAACTAAATTCTGTAATCAATCTTTCTACCATCTATCATTCATCTACTATTATCCAACATCTATCATCCGACATCTATCATCCGACATCTATCATCCGACATCCATCATCTGATATCTAAGAAAGCCTTATCTCACTCACACTCCTGCCTGCTGGAACCATTGGGAATACGTTTTCTTCTTTTTCTACAACCACTTCTAGAAGATATGGGCCATCAAAAGCAAGCATTTCATCTATGGCCGAAGATAGATCGCTACGCTCAGATATCTTTTTACCTTCAATACCAAAACCTTTGGCAATCATGATGAAATCAGGATTCTGTAATTCTACGAAAGAGTATCTTTTCTCAAAAAACAACTGCTGCCATTGACGAACCATACCGAGGTAATTATTATTTAAAATCACCAATTTTACGGGTAAGTTAGATTGTGCAATAGTTCCTAATTCTTGAATGGTCATTTGAAAACAACCGTCTCCAATAAAGGCAACCACAGTACGATCCAAATCCCCCATTTGAGCTCCTAAAGCTGCAGGAATGGCAAAACCCATCGTACCTAATCCTCCTGATGCCACAAAAGAGTGCTTTTTCTTAAATTCGTAGTAGCGAGCTGCTACCATTTGATGCTGACCCACATCTACTACTACACAGGCTTCTCCCTTAGTCTTATCCGATACGGATTTAACCACTTCCGCCATTTTTATTTGTTCATTACCTGCCAAATCACGAAGCGTAACTGCCTCGTATTCCAATGGATCCAAAGCTCTAAATTCATTTTTCCAAGCCGTAAAATCACGTTTTTCTACAAGTGGTAGTAAAAGATTCAATGCTTCTTTTACATCACCTACTACAGGTGCTTCCGTTTTCTTGATTTTCTCAATTTCGGCCGGATCAATTTCTATATGAATAATTCTTGCTTGCTTAGCGAAAAGTGCGGCATCACCCGTCACGCGGTCATCAAATCGCATACCAATAGCAATCAAAACATCACACTGATCGGTCATGACATTGGCTGCGTACATACCGTGCATCCCCAACCATCCCATGTAGTTTGGATGATCGATAGGCATAGCAGATAAGCCCAAAAGTGTACTAGCACAAGGAATATCTGTCTTTTCTACAAATGTCTTAAACTCTTCCATCGCTTCAGAAATCAAGACCCCATGTCCAAAGAGAATATAGGGCTTCTTCGCTGAATTGATCATTTCGGCTGCTTTCTCGATTTGATCCATCTTGGGAACTCTGCGAGGATTATAGCTAATTAATTTCTCAGTTTTTTTATACTCAAAAGGCACCGTCATAAACTTCGTCTGGGCATCTTTTGTAATATCTATGAGTACAGGTCCTGGCTTACCTGCTTGAGCTATAAAAAATGCTTTTGATATAATCTCAGGTATCTCGTTTGGATCCGTGATTTGGTAGTTCCACTTACAAATAGGTGTCGTGATACCAATCACATCTGTTTCTTGGAATGCATCTGTACCTAGCAGATGAGAAGCAACTTGACCCGTAATAGCGACCATGGGTGTACAATCTATTATTGCATCTGCAATACCCGTAATTAGATTGGTTGCTCCTGGGCCTGAGGTAGCCATACAAACACCTACTTTACCCGATGTTCTGGCAAACCCTTCTGCGGCGTGACTAGCTCCTTGCTCGTGACGAACTAATATGTGATTGATACGATCTGTATAATCGTACAATGCATCATAAATAGGCATAATAGCTCCCCCTGGATAGCCAAAGATAGTATTTACACCTTCAGCTACAAAACACTCCATAAGAGCCTGCCCGCCCGACATCGGCTTAGTTTGAGCCCTGATTTTCTCGTCTGCTTTTATTTCTTTTGTCATAGCTATTTCAATTATTTGTCCGTGATACAACCTTCCTCAGCACCTGAAACAGTTTTTATATATTTTTTTAGAATACCTTTTTCCGTAAATGGCGGTTGAAGAGGCTTCCAAGTTTTTTTTCTTTCGGCTAGCTCTTCGTCTGAAACATGTAAAATCAATTGACGCTTTTCGGCATCTATTGTGATCTTATCTCCATCTTTTACTAAAGCGATCGTCCCTCCATCGTATGCCTCCGGAGAAATATGACCTACTACAAAACCATGTGTACCTCCAGAAAAACGACCGTCTGTTATCAAAGCTACTTTATCTCCAAGCCCCGCTCCCATAACGGCTGCAGTAGGCTTCAGCATTTCTGGCATTCCTGGGCCGCCTTTGGGTCCTTCGTACCGAATGACAAGCACTTGACCCGCTTTGATTTCGCCTTTAGCCAATAGCTCCTGCATATGTTCTTCTTTTTCACAGACTTTGGCTTCGCCTTCAAACAAAAGACCTTCTTTTCCGGTGATTTTAGCAACTCCACCCTTTGAAGCAAGGTTACCATACAATATTTGAATATGCCCCGTGGTCTTAATAGGATCAGAAATTGGTTTAATGATGGTCTGCTGTCCAAAATCCAACTCTGGAACATCTTCCAAATTCTCAGCAACTGTTTTACCTGATATAGTCAAACAATGACCGTGAATAAGACCAACAGACAATAAATATTTCATGATTGAAGGCACGCCTCCAATTGCCAAAATATCTTCCATATAAAATTTCCCTGAAGGCTTCAAATCGGCTATAAATGGCGTTTTATCAGAAATTCTTTGAACATCCTCATATGTCAATTCGATACCCGCAGCATGTCCAATCGCTAAATAATGAAGTACCGCATTTGTACTTCCACCAAGAGCCATTACTACTGTCAAAGCATTTTCTAAGGATTCTTTGGTGATAATATCCAAGGGCTTAATATCATGAACAAGAGCATTTTTCAAGGTTTCTCCTATGGCTATGCACTCTGCTATTTTGCCTTCGTGTGTTGCAGGATAAGAAGAACTATTAGGCAAAGTCAATCCCAATGCCTCAATAGATGCCGCCATGGTATTGGCAGTATACATTCCTCCACAAGCACCTTGGCCTGGGATCGAATTTTGAATTACCCCTTTGTAATCTTCATCTGAAATAGTACCAGCAATCTTTTTTCCGTAAGCTTCAAATGCAGATACAATGTCTAATTTTTGACCTTTGTACATTCCTGATTTGATGGTACCCCCATACACCATGATGGATGGCCTATTTAAACGTGCCATAGCCATTACAGCTCCTGGCATATTTTTATCACAACCCACAACGGCTATAAGTCCATCATACCATTGAGCAGCAACTACATTCTCTATACTATCTGCAATAATATCTCTACTGGGTAAAGAATAACTCATACCGTCATTCCCATTGGTCATACCATCTGAAACCCCAATTGTATGGAAAATCAGACCTACCATATCATTAGCTTGTACTCCTTTCTTCACGTGAACAGAAAGTCCATTGAGGTGCATATTACAAGGATTACCTTCGTAACCTGTAGAAGCGATCCCAATCATGGGTTTTTTCATATCTTCCTCTTTCAGACCTATACCATACAACATGGCTTGGGCAGCAGGATTAGATACTTCTTGTGAAAGGGTACGGCTGAATTTATTTAGTTCTTTGTTCATTGAAATTAAAATAGCGAATTTTCGCTGAAATTGAATTTTACGTTCTAATCAATCAATTTCTTTTTTTTTTCACAAACATTATCTAACAATAGCTTAATATCTATTTAAATACTTTAATTAAAACTCAAAATAATTATATTTACAATTCTAAGCACATAAACACTATCTGCTATATCCGTATAAGCTAACGTGTTTCATTACTTAATAAAGTGTTTAGGATAAAAGCCACTTAAAGTTTACGATGAAACATTTACACACTCAATACTAGTGTTCCCAAAACTAAGGAATTCAGCTTGTTACCTTCGGTAATATTGCACTATTCCAATTAGTATCATGATATTCAATATATAATGTACAAAATGATTGAATGCCATTGTCCCATTAGATTTAAAATAGGTACCTTTGCACACTTTTTCGCATTTATAAAATATATAACTCTAAAATGGAGAATATTAGAAACATAGCCATCATCGCTCACGTTGACCACGGTAAAACTACCTTGGTTGATAAAATCATTCATGCGTCCAAAATATTTCGTGAAAACCAAGAATTTGGCGATCTCATCTTGGATAACAATGACCTGGAACGTGAACGAGGTATCACAATCGTTTCTAAAAACGTTTCTGTTCGTTACAAAGGAGTCAAAATCAACATTATTGACACACCAGGTCACGCCGATTTCGGTGGTGAAGTAGAGCGTGTATTGAAAATGGCCGATGGTGTTATCCTACTCGTAGATGCATTTGAAGGCCCTATGCCTCAGACGCGTTTTGTATTAGGCAAAGCCATTGAACTAGGCCTTAAGCCCATCGTTGTAGTTAACAAAGTAGATAAAGAAAACTGTAGACCAGACGAAGTGCACGAGAGTGTGTTTGACTTAATGTTTAACCTAAACGCTACGGAAGACCAATTGGATTTCCCTTGCCTATACGGTTCATCAAAACAAGGTTGGATGTCTACAGACTGGAAAAACAAAACCGAAGACATTACTCCCCTGTTGGATTCAATTATTGCCAATATACCTCCTGCTCCACAAGTAGACGGTACGTTTCAAATGCAAATTACCTCATTGGATTACAATTCATTCGTAGGTAGAATTGCCATTGGTAGAGTGTCAAGAGGAACCATCAAAGAAGGATCAAATATTTCGCTTTGCCTTTCAGATGGTAGTATCAAGAAAATGAGAATCAAAGAACTTCAGGTATTTGAAGGTCTTGGAAAAGTAAAAGTAGAAACTGTAAGCTGTGGAGAAATCTGTGCCATAACAGGCTTAGACAATTTTGAGATTGGCGATACCGTTGCTGATTTTGAAAATCCAGAGGCGTTACCAAGGATTTCTATCGATGAGCCTACGATGAACATGTTGTTTACGATCAACAACTCTCCTTTCTTTGGTAAAGAGGGTAAATTCGTAACATCTCGTCACGTACGTGATCGTCTACAAAAAGAAACAGAGAAAAACCTTGCCTTGAAAGTAATACAAGGAGATAGCGAAGATAAATTCATTGTATTTGGTAGAGGTATTCTTCACTTGTCGGTTTTGATTGAAACCATGCGTAGAGAAGGATATGAACTGCAAGTAGGCCAACCACAAGTACTATACAAAGAAGGTCCAAACGGAGAAAAACTAGAACCGATTGAAACATTGGTAGTGGATGTACCCGAAGAAACTGCTGGTAAAGTAATCGAATTAGCTACGCAACGCAAAGGTGAACTTTTGATCATGGAGCCTAAAGGCGACTTGCAACATTTAGAATTCAACATTCCATCAAGAGGATTGATAGGCCTACGTTCAAATGTATTGACGGCTACCCAGGGAGAAGCTATCATGAACCACAGATTCCAAAAGTATGAGCCGTACAAAGGGCCAATAGCTGGTAGAATCAACGGATCGATGATCTCAATGGGTAATGGTCCAGCTGTGGCTTACTCGATTGACAAACTACAAGATCGTGGGGTATTTTTCATCGATCCAGGTGAGGACATCTACATGGGTATGGTAGTAGGTGAGCACAATCGCCAAAATGATATCGTAGTAAACTTACAGACATCGAAGAAACTAACAAACATGCGTGCGTCTGGATCGGATGATAACGTAAAAATTGCTCCGAAAATCAACTTCTCTCTAGAAGAATGTATGGAGTATATCCAAAAAGATGAGTATTTAGAAGTAACGCCTAAGTCACTACGTATGCGTAAAATCTACTTAGATGAAAACGAGCGTAAGCGTATGGAGCGTATGTCTGAAGCGAACCAAGCTGCTTTAGCATAATCGATCTACAAATTGTATAAATAGAAAAAGCCACTTTTTGAAAGTGGCTTTTTTGTTATTAATTTGATCTATTTTTTTATAAAGGTGTATTTAACATCAAATTTATCAATATCGGCAATATAACCCTCTAAATCTCTGTAAAGATCCGTCCCTTTACTGAGCATTTTCTCTAAATCTGCAAGAAATAGTTTCTTATTAACGGTTAATATCAATTTATTAGAATCTTGCGAAACATAATATGAGAAGTCATTTGTAAAATTAGATGTAGGAGACCTCTTCATGGTAAGAACTAATTTTCCATTATCATAAGTATACTTATTTACAAACGTTAGACCATTATAATACCAACCATCATGCATATCTATATTCGCTGTATAACTACCGTTAGCATCAAATTCTATAAATGCCTCATCA
>JBOFGX010000061.1:0-2357 GCA_051649345.1 Leadbetterella sp.
TCAAGCGAAAGAGTGTTGGCCTGAATTTTTCATGAATAGGGACAAGTTTAGGGGAAAAATTCGGACAATTTTTCGCTTGTGGGGTTTTTGCTTACTTTTTGGCCAATCAAAAAGTAAGTTCCGCCTGAATAAGGCAGCCGTCAAAAAAGAGAAAATACCAGCTTTTTGGTAATATTGATTACTTTTTGGTATTTAATTTTGATAAAAAACTAGAATACTAAATTGATATTTAAATATTTACGAGTAATTTGAGGGACGACTAAATAAAATGCAAGCTTTTATACTTTTTGATGTTGATTTTTATTGTAGTTTTGAAATAGGTCTAAGTTTTTATAAACCGATTTATTAAGCAGCATATTATTGATGGGTTCAATAGTTAATCTTTATTTCTTTGATAGATGACACATGAGTTGATCCTGAGTAATATCGCTAAACATATCAATCTTGATGAAGAGGAAGAAGTATTTTTTACATCTTTGATCAATAGCAAAACGATTGCAAAAAAGGAATTACTACTAAGGGAAGGACAGGCTTGCAAATATATAAGTTATGTTCATAGTGGAGCATTGAGGGCGTATTATGTAGACCAAGAGGGCAGAGAATCTACAATTATGTTTGCCGTAGCTGATTGGTGGGTTACGGATATGTACTGTTTTTTGAATGATAAGCCTGCCATTATGTATATTGAAGCGATCGAAGACAGTTGCATATTTCAATTAAGCAAGACTCATTTGGAAACGCTTTTTACTCATGTGCCAAAATTTGAAAGATTTTTTAGAATACTCATGCAAAATGCATACACGAGGGAGCAGTTGAGAATTATTGATAATTTGTCCTTATCAGCAGAGGGGAAGTATGAGAGTTTTCTTAAGAAATACCCGCATATCGCACAAGTTGTCACACAAAAGCAGATTGCCTCCTATTTGGGTATTACTCCTGAGTTTTTGAGTGCTATCAAAAAAAATAAAAAGGCACTTAATATTTTGTAATCCCTATCAAAAAAATACTTCCGTCCTTTGTGAAAACAAAATTCTAAAATCATGCTAATACTAATTGCAGGACCTTATAGAAGTGGTACAAATGACGACTTGACATTGATGCACCAAAATCTAAAAAATCTAGAAGCGGTAGCTTTATCCTTGTTTAGAAAAGGACATACGCCTATGATCGGCGAATGGGTCGCCTTGCCACTCATGAAGTTAGCTGGCTCTAATACACCTGGAGACAAAGCTTGGGAAGAAATCCAATATCCTATTGCACATAGGCTTCTAGAGAAATGCGACGCTGTTTTTCGAATACAGGGAGTATCCAAAGGGGCAGATGAAGATATAAGACTTGCAACTGAACGGGGGTTGGAAATTTACTATAACTTAGATGATGTTCCTCATGCAGAATGATAAAGTAAGAATCCAGAAGACAGAAATACTTTCTGATAACTGGTACACTTTGCGAAAAATCACATTTGATTATTTAAAAAAGGATGGTTCGTGGCGGACACAGAGCAGAGAAGCCTATGATCGGGGCAATGGTGCAACTATTCTACTGTATAACAAAAATCAAAAGACGGTTATTCTGACTAGACAGTTTCGCTTACCTACATTCGTGAATGGTAATGAGTCGGGAATGTTGATAGAGGCATGTGCAGGCTTATTAGACGAAGACAATCCAGAGGATTGTATAAGAAGAGAAACAGAAGAAGAGACAGGCTATAAAATTACAGAAGTACGGAAAATATTTGAGGCATATATGTCTCCGGGTTCTGTGACAGAGATTTTACATTTCTTTATTGCAGAATACTCAAAAGAGATGAAAGTTGGTGATGGGGGCGGTCTAGACTACGAGGAGGAAAATATAGAAGTATTGGAAATAGAGCTTGAAAAAGCAATAAGAATGATTGAAAGTGGAGAGATTAAAGATGGTAAAACTATCATGCTGCTCCAGTACATAAAACTTAATGGTGTGCTATAGGAACAAAAATGTCAAGTGTAGAAGATTACATTTAGGTTAAGTCAAAACTTGGCACATGTGGATTTAAATATTTTATCAATTGTATTGGAAAGAAAAAATGGGTGCGTGTTCTACTTTTTTCTTAACTAAACGACATAGATAAATATTTAGTAAGGTATGAAATTTAAAATGTATCCGTTACATTTAAAAAATCCTAAGTTAAAAAATGTTTATTTTGTGTATTCTTTAAAAAAGATACACTTTTTATGGCATTAGATAGTTTAAGGAAGTTGCACCTAATTCACTCTCTTTAACCCTTTTCTCAAGTAAGTTTTATAAAAATGAATATACAGATTATAAATTCTCCATATCTAGTTACGAAATCAGGAAAATGTCAAAGAGTTGACATC
>JBOFGX010000062.1:0-6581 GCA_051649345.1 Leadbetterella sp.
ATCTAGAAAAGAGAATTTTGGAGCATAATGAGGACAAGAGTAGGTTTACATCAGGTAAAGGTCCTTGGGAAGTTGTATATTTTAAGGCTTTTGAGAATAAAAAAGACGCATTGATTGAAGAAAAGCGTTTGAAAAGACTAAATCATACAAGTTTAGAGTTTTTAATCAGTAATTTTAAAACATGAATACCTGCCTGTCATCTCGTCTGCGGACGAGACGGGTTCGAGTCCTCGCGATTATTATCAAGACATCAAAGCTCAGGGAAATCTGAGCTTTTTTTTGGCAAGCGAAAAGTTCCTATCAAGAACTAAAAAATCATTGAAAACTCTTATTTGTACTACTCAGAAACTCTCAGGATGTAGCCGTTGGTCCAAGGTCCTGGGACATTAAGCCCATTTCCTAGATTTGTCCTTCCAATAAAAAATCCTGCTATGTATACATTGCTTCCTATGCAAAGGCTATTCCCCGATTCATAAGTAGTTGATCCAAAATTTTGAAATAATAAGGGATCTCCAGCAGGATTATATTTTGCTAAATAAATATCATGTTCTCCTTTGGAAACTAGAGATTGGTTATAATTAGAAATAGTACCTGAAAAATCCCCAACCACATAAATATTTCCTGCAGTATCAATTTCTAATTCTTTGGCTTTAGAAAGCGATTGACATGGTATAGGTCTAACATAGTTAATATTTAATGAAGAGTTTAATTTAGCAAAAAAGGAAGAAGTCCCTGAGTTTAGTATTACTTGCGTTCCGCCAATGGTGGTACTTCCATTTACAGTACCGCATATATAAAAATTTGAATTATTATCTTTGGTTATCCTATTCACGGTAAGTACAGCAGAACCTAGATTTATTGCATTTAAGCAATTTCCATTTAAATCAAAACGACCAATAAATACATCATTACTAGTTGTTGAAGAGCTAATTGAAATAGAATTACCAAGATTTACGGTCCCACTATAATTACCAATTAGATAGAGGTTTGTTCCCGAAATTTCCATGTCTCCAACTATATTTTCGTCAATAGAACTTATTGATTTAGCCCAAAGAATGTTTCCATTTGCATCATATTTGGCAAGGAAGCCATCTTTACCTCCTGCGGAGTTCAAAATAAGATTTGATAATCCAAAAAACGTAATGCTACTTAAAAAATGACCAGAAATATAAACATTACCGTCAACATCAGTTTCTACACTACTAGGAATATCGAAACCCGACCCAGCCGCTTTTTTTGCCCAAAGAAATACTCCATTATTGTCGTATTTAGCAATGCAGACATCACTCACACCCGTATAAGTTAATATTGTGCCAGAAAAAGATATATTATCATAATAATAGCCTATTATAAGGGCATTGCCAAAATTATCTATTTTTAAATCTATACCCACATCTCCTGCCGGACTACCCGCAGTTTTTACCCAAATTAAATTACCAACTTCGTCATACTTAGCCAAGAAAATATCATTGTCTCCATTAGAAGTGATGGTTATACTTCCGAAATTAGTAGTTTCTTTAAAACTCCCTAGTGCAAAAATATTACCAGAAGCATCTTTTTGTATTTTACTTATCCCTGTAGAGCCCATAGAACTAATAGACCAAGCCAAGGTTGCTGGTTGATTGGTATCTAGTCCAGTTAGTAAATTTAGCCATTTACTACCATTATAAAGTCGAAGACAATTGAAAGTGAGATCGTAAGCCAAATCTCCTTTTATCGGGTTTGAGAGTGTCAAAATTTGGCTGTAGGGTAATCTTGGATATAAAGTTTCGGATTGAACTGGAGTGATTCCGTTAGGATTTATTGTAACATTTTGTCCCAAAATCCTTATGGAAAGGATCAAGAATAAAAAGATGGATTTTTTCATTATTGAGTTTATGCTTACAAAACAAAGTTAATGATTATTTTGTAAAATAGGCACAGTTTCCGTAGTTCAGAAATGTTTGTGGTATATACAAAATTCTAAATTTAGTCTAATGAATACTCTGATTACTTGATTCAATAGGTTTTACTTGTACAAAAATGTTCAATCACGAGTGTGCTTGAGAAAGGAATGGTTCACTCAATATGCTATTTTATGAAATCATTCTTTCAATACAACTTTCTTTAAATTGGCTAAATTTAATTCCAATTCCGAAATTACAGTTTCTGGACATTGTGTATCTTTTTTTCCTTTAATAGTCTCCACTAGGAAATTTTTAAAATCGGAACCCAATAGATCTAGAATCACAAACAGTTGATACAATTTTAAAGATGACTTTCCCGATTCAATTTTTTGATAGGCAGACTGCTCTATTCCTAAGCTGCTAGCCATGTTTTCTTGTGAGTATCCTTTTTGATTTCTGATTTTCCTAACTTTTAGTAGTATTTCCTGTTCAATATTTTTTTGTGTCATTAATGTAAAACTATTATAGATTGTAGTATTTTTTGTTCAAACGTATTGTTTCAAATATCATTCCAAAATTGAATAAACTTATATCACAAAAGATTAATTAAGAGAAGGTAAAAATTCGCCACCTAATTTTCCATTCTTAAATTTGCATTTGTTTAATGCTCCCAATTGCTTTTACTTAATTCCCTTAAACCAATATGAAATTAAAATTATATTTTAGTTTTTTACTGTTTTTACATGTTTTAAATTTTTCTTTTGCAAAAGAACCTGTTCCAGGCCCTAGAATGTCTTTTTTTTCTATTCCTGAGCTGCCCAATCCCATTCAATTATATAATTTTGATAGTACAAGTAATGAATGGGTAGCAACGCCATTAAAAACACCTCTTATAAAGGATTTTATCAACCTAAAGAATGTTAGTTTTGATCCAATTCGTTTTGATGTGGTAAGTTCGGTTGATTCAATTCAATTGGGGAAAGAATTTGAAATAACTATCAGTGCCGAATTTTTAGATGTCAATAAAATGTTGATGTTTCAATTTGAAGGTTCCAATGAATATTCCTTAAAATTGATATTGCCTCAAGGTTTTGTACAAACGGGAGGCACCTATTATGATTTTATTGAAGGCAAAGTTGATAAAGATAATCCTATACAAAAATATACTATAAAAGGGTATTTCGAAGCCGCTCCCATATCCTGTTTTCAGCTTATTAGAGGGAGCAAGGGGGCCAATATTACATCTACATTTGTAAGTAAAAAAACATTTTGTCAGAAAACTTTTGTAAAGAATTATACTTCATTTGAAACAAAAGAGAAAAGTGTTTCTGAGATACAAGACTTTTGTGGAGATTTATCCCTGCGAGTTAACGTTTCGGCTATACTTGAGGACTCTTATACTACACTCAATCGTAGAAAAATAAAATATAATTTGTTTTTGTATAGAGATCAAGGAGGTGATTATGACAGACGGCTGAATTCAATAGTAGGTGGTGATTTGAAGTTAATTAGAAAACGGGGGTCTATTGAGGATATTATAGCAACAATTAGTAAGGATGATATCAACGCTCAAAGTAATATCATCGCAACTATTCCAAATAATAATTGGCCAAATTTTAGCTTATCTGATCAGTTTTACATCAAGAATAATAGCAATACCAATATTAACTCAATGGCAGGCAATGTTTCAAGAGATGTAATTGGTAGCGTGAATTGTTCTAATATCAATATTTATATTAACAATTTCTGGACTTCTTATTATGAACCCTCTACATTAAATATAGATTTACCTGTTGATAATCCTTGTTTAGATTATTATACCATTACACCTAGAAAATACCATACATATAAGATGGCAGGACAACCTATTTCAGGTCTCAAAAATCCAGGTGATGCCAATAATTTCCTTAAGGGTTCAAATCCTTACAGTGTCGATTACTTTGGTTATGATTATATAAATTCTGAGCCATCACCAAAAATAACTGTAACAATACCCGCAAAAAAGTTTATCTCTGACAATTTGTCTATATCAAGTAACAAAACTGAGGTGTGCTTAAATGAGGCTTTTGAAATAGAAATACCCAATATATTAAATTCTTGTCCGTATTGGGCATCGCTATCTATCTGGAAAGAAAATTCAAAATATACAGATCTAGGGGTGGGTAACAGACTTACTAAACATACAATTTACGGTGGTCCAGGAATTTACTATCTCCAGTGCGAGAGAAGTTGTAACTCAACAATTTTTTCCAACCAAATAACAATCACCGGAAAAAATAACCCTCCCCCAGCACCATTAATTTCTGCAACGGCAACTACATTGTGTCAATCTCAAAATATTACATTAACTGTCACGAATTCTGATGGATCAGGGATAGTTTGGACCCCAGGAAATATTCGAGGAAAAACCATGAATGTGCAGTCGGCAGGTGAATATATAGCTACCCACACAACCGCTTGTGGTTCAGCTTCAAACGTTATAGATATTTTTCAATCAACCCCTCCTCCACCTACTGTTTTATCAAGTGCAAGTGAAGTATGTATGGGTGATTCCGTATTATTATCTGCATATAATTGCTACGGCACGGTTATTTGGAGTAACGGGAAAACGGGATCATATATATATGTCCCTATGGGATCTTATACTGCGGTATGTTCGACAGCAAGTTGTGGCAATAGTCAATTATCTAATGCCAAAGTCATAACTCAAAAATCGGCTACAGATTGCGAAAATTGTTCTACTTTTGATCTCAAGATAACGGCTTCCAAAACGTCTATACTGGGTGGAGAGACTGTCGATATCAGTGCAGATCTAACCGATGCAATCAGTTTACAATGTGAGAGTAGTAATAGTATTACGTGGAGAAATGGTTTTGGGCTTAGGAAGTCTATACGTGTAAGCCCTGAAATTACAACTACCTATGAAGCCACCTGTATGATCAATGGCTGTGAGAGTAATGTAGCTAAGGTGACTATTATCGTAGAAGATGCTCCTCCTCCTCCTACTACTACTTGTGGAGATATAAGTGTTACGGCCAGTTCAAATGCGACAAGTGTTCCTGGTAGTGTTGGGGTAGGTGATGAACTGATGCTCTGGGGTGGGGCTTCCAATACCAGAACCAATGTGAATAATTTTAGTTATCAATGGCAGTTCAATGGAGTCGACATACCTAATGCAAATCAGAGCTTTCTGTTTATTAAACCAGTTACGATTTCAAATACAGGAAGTTACAAATTAAGAGCCACAGATTTGGCTACTAGTACAGTTTGTTATTCAGATGAAATGATCATCGAAATCTCCGCTTGTAATTATGGAGCAGAAGTAATTTCTGCCGTTTTTGGTAATCAAATGTGGGTTTCTTTGGAGTTTAGTCGACCTTGCAACAATTGCACTATTAATTGGTATCACAACAATAGTCTTTATCAGTCAGGACAGAATACCTATATATTGCGACCTATTGATGGTGAAAACAGAGGACTTTATTATGCTAATGTGCAAATTCCAGATGCTCCTTCTTGTAATTTTAATACACAAGTAGTAGACGTGAAATTTAATTCCAATCCTGTGTATGCTGGGTATACAAATAATTTGTATTGTGATAATATCTCGGGTTGGGTAAGTGATCAGGCCAATATAGAGCAAAAACAAGATGTTTCATTGGTCGTAAAGGACATGTCGGGTGTTGAAATCAACCACAGGGTTGAAATAGAAACCGAATACCAAGGAGGAAGATGGGCTTATACGATTCCGTTTCCAGATGAATTTAAGAATGGTATTAGTTATCAAATGGCTGTAAGGCATAATAACAATGGATATCAAAGATTAAATCCCTATACTTTTGATTATAAAACTATTACTTGTTGTAAGCTAGAGTTAACAGAACTTGATGTCAACTGTGTGCCAGATAGCCAGTACGCCTCGATTATGTTTAGGTACGAGAATAGATCTGTTGTAAACGGGATGCTGAGTCCTCTCTCGTATAGAATTTCCAAACGCGGAGCCGATAGATTTGGTGAGCCTTCTTATATACCTACAACAGGGTGGGTATCGATTAATCAAGCCTCTACAAGTAATTTTTATGTAATCAATAACTTTCAGGATGGATTCTATAAATTGGAGGTGAAAGAAGGGAGCGGTTCTGCAAATAATTCGTGTGTAAAAAGCCAAAATTTTACCATTAGCTGTGTTATCAATCCGGAGGAAGACTGTTCCAATCCCATTCTTGTTGTAAACCCAAGAGATACATTAATACAAGGACTTGATCTTAAAGCCGAATTGGTTGCCAATTTTGTAAATACCAATACGTCTAATTTACCCACCAATTTTCAAAATGTTCTACTTTCTACCAAAAAAACGTCTTTGAGTTTGCCCGATATGCAAGGATGGGAGAATTCAACATCTGAAGCTTGGGTATATCCCAACGCAAATACACATATTAGTACAAGCTATAGCAACGAAGGAGAGATTCAACGTGTTTTATTTAAATCTACAGGAAGCCCCACCAATCTGGATTGGTGGCTTTCGGTGGGGTGCAATGGGGCTACATTATATGAAAAAAACAATGACCCTACCTTGTGGAAACATACCCGTATAGCACTTTCATATGAAGTAGAGCTGAAAGGCTGGAATCATATAGCTGTATCGTATCTCAACAATCTTCCCCATTTATATATCAATGGTGAGCTAGTTGCCAA
>JBOFGX010000063.1:0-18290 GCA_051649345.1 Leadbetterella sp.
TCAAGCGAAAGAGTGTTGGCCTGAATTTTTCATGAATAGGGACAAGTTTAGGGGAAAAATTCGGACAATTTTTCGCTTGTGGGGTTTTTGCTTACTTTTTGGCCAATCAAAAAGTAAGTTCCGCCTGAATAAGGCAGCCATCAAAAAAGAGAAAATACCAGCTTTTTGGTGATATTGATTACTTTTTGGTATTTAATTTTGATAAAAAACTAGAATACTAAATTGATATTTAAATATTTACGAGTATTTGAGGGACGACTAAATAGCAATAACGAAATAATGATTTTTTTCATATACATTAAGAAATAGCTATTTTTCCCCAAACGAACAATTTTAGAATTCTTTTATTTCTTTTACGTACTTCTAATTTCTTTTAGTTAAAAAGAATTGGAAGAAGATGAACGGGAATTTCAGTAACGTTATGTTGAATCTTGACCTTTTTTTTATCCATATTTAGAACCAATAATCTGGGAGGATCAAAATCATTAAGGTGTTTATTGTAAAGCTCTTTTAAAGTATACTTATTTGAGAAATTCTCCCTTTTAATCGTATAATAATTTCCATTAAATCCAATAACATGTTCTTTATAGTATCTTTTTGTAGATCCAATAATTAAGTTTTGCTTATCTTTAAGGGTATATGTGTCTGAATTACTGGGGTCTAAGTTTAATGTATATTGACCGTCTTGATTTTGAAAAATGCACTTTTTTTTATCGAATTCTAATTTTCCAACCTCTATTCCATTACAATAAATAGATTTTGCGTTTTTTCCGTTGTAAAGAAACTCAACTTCAGTAAATGCACCCAAAGCAATAGTAGTTTTTTGACAATAAGTGTTAATTGCAAAAAAAAGAGGAATAAAAACAAGCGTCTTAATGGTATTCAAAAGGGTTTATTTTATTACTTCTAGATCAAAATTAATACCAATTAATAAAGCAGAGAGCAAAGTAGTGTTACTAGGCGTTTATATTTGGATAAAACGACTCTAAGCCTTATCATCCAGCCCAAATATCCGCTTGTTGGTTTTCCACTTGCCACGCGTGAAATCGGGTATAGCAATAGGTTTACTTCCTTTTGCTATAGATTTTTCGGAAAGAGGACTGATCGCACTCCAAGCCGCAGCATCGTATACGTCCATCGGAGGAGAAGTTTTGTTTTTGATAGATTCTACAAATGCATTGAGCACAAAATAGTCCATACCTCCATGACCTGATCCGTTTGCCTCTTGCTCATATTTTTTCCATAATGGATGCTCATATTTGTTTTGGTAAGCATCGAAAGGCTCCCAATGATGAGGTTTGGGGCTTACTTTGTCTAAATAAATGCTCTTATTGTCATCCATCCAAATACCTTCTGTTCCTTGAGCTCTAAAACCCAAAGAATAAGCACGGGCATTGTTGGTATCATGTATAAGAACTATATTTTCTCCATTCGCACATTGTATGGTAGTCGTTACAATATCTCCCAATTTGAAATTCTGTTTTGTATTAGGGTGGTCTTTTCCAGCTGTGTCTACAATGTATTTGTTCAATCCGCGAGTTTTTGTAGCCATGGATGTTAGGTAGGTAAATTGGTTTCCTCGGTTTATATCCAACCAATGAGCGACTGGGCCTAGTCCATGGGTAGGATAGAGGTCACCGTTTCTGTCGATACTGTGTTGCGTACGCCATTTGGCTTCGGCAAACCCATTGGTTCCAAATTCGACGCCTTTGCCTTCAAATGATTTTCCATCATTGAATTTTACATCTCTGAGATCATGCTGATATCCGCAATGAGCGTAAAGCATTTCTCCAAATACTCCTTTTCGAACCATGTTCAAAACTGCCATTACGTCCCTACGATAGCACACATTTTCAAGAATCATGAGATGAGAACCTGTCTTTTCATACATATTTACGAGATCCCAAGAATCTTGAAGTGTAACTGTAGCGGATACCTCAACCCCCGTATATTTACCCGCTTTCATAGAGGCTAGGCTCATAGGTACATGCCATTCCCAAGGGGTTGAGATGATTACTCCATCAATATCATCACGTGTAATCATTTTTTCATAGTCTTTTTCAGAAGATTTGTAAATGGCAGGCTCCTTGAAACCCGTTTCTTTTAAGAGTTTTAGTGCATTTTGAATCGAGTTTTCACTGATATCGCAAATGGCTGTGACTTCTATGTCCATTCTTTTTGTTGCATTTTTGAGGTGTTGCATACCCCGCATTCCTGTTCCAATAAATGCCAAACGAACCTTGGGTTTTTCTTCAGATAATCCTTGAAATAGATAAGGACTTGCTAGGAATGCTCCACTGCTAACTTTTACAAACTCTCTTCTTTTCATATTATTTTTGATACGCTATGTACAAATGTAAATTTTTGGAAATTAAGAAATATTAAAAATGCGATAAAATTGTACAATTAACCATTTTTTTTGAACAATAGCATACCCTTGGGCACTTGTTTGAAATATTTTATATAATCAAATGTTAATGTTTAATGTACAATTTATAAAGTAGTATATTTGTACTCATATTAAGGATCTCATTTGAAAGAGAAAGATAGTTTACAGTTGCTGAAGGTGCCCTCAATCAATCAAGAGGAGGGTTTAGATCATCATGATCATTTTTCAGCAAATGCAGATACTCCTTTGCGTGAAGATGCATTTGAGATCAGTGATGACAAAAAAATCGAGATTATTTCTGAGCATTTTGCTGCCATCATGCATACATTGGGTATGGATCTCAACGATTCTAGTCTTAAGGGTACACCCGGTAGAGTGGCTAAAATGTATGTAAAAGAGCTTTTTTCGGGATTGAATCCTGAAAGTTTTCCGTCAATCACACTTTTTGAAAACAACTATCAATATCAAGAGATGTTGGTGGAGCGAGATATAAAGTTTTTCTCGTCATGTGAGCATCATTTTGTTCCCATTGTAGGAAAAGTTCATATTGCTTATATGGCCAAGGGAAAAGTCATTGGTTTGTCCAAGCTACACCGTATTGTCAATCATTTTGCTCGCCGACCTCAAGTTCAAGAAAGAATGACCATACAAATAGGGAAAGCCATCCAAAATGCTCTTCAGACAACTGATGTGGCAGTGATTGTAGATGCGGATCATTTTTGTGTTTCCTCTCGTGGCGTTTCTGATCAATCGAGTTCGACAGTTACGAGCTTTTTTGAGGGTGCTTTCAGTAATGTATTGAAGAGAGAAGAGTTCATCGGTCTTATCCGCATTAAGAATAGCTAATTCGCGTTTGTTAGATTTTCTCACTACCTCCTCGGATTATTCCATCTGTCTTTTTTTAGCATCTTTTGCCTTTTTAGCGGGTCTAGTTGATTCCATAGTAGGAGGAGGGGGATTAATACAGTTACCCTCATTATTGATAGCTTACCCCAATTTACCTATCCCAAATTTGTTTGGCACAAATAAGATAGCAGCATTCTTTGGTACGCTTTATTCAGCGATTGTTTATGGGAAGCAGGTTTCTGTAAATATTCAAATATTAATTATATACTCAATATTATCTGTAATATTTTCCTTATTTGGGGTTTATTGTTTAGATTTTTTTGATGTTCAAAAATTGAAACCGATTGTATTTATTTTGTTGGTTTTGATGTTGATTTATACCATTTTAAGAAAAGATCTGGGCTCTGAATCTCAAGAGCAAAAACCTCTAAAGCATCAGTTGTTTGCTGGTTCTATTTTATGCTCAATAATGGGATTTTATGATGGCTTTTTTGGTCCGGGTACTGGGAGTATTCTACTAATGGTCATGGTAAGTATATTGAAATTTGATTTTTTGAAGTCTTTGGCTTATTCTAAGTTTATAAATTGTTGTAGCAATCTATCCGCCATTTTATTTCTAGCGTATCATGGTCAAGTGTTTTGGGGTATGGGTATTATGATGGGGCTTTGCAATATGTTGGGAAGTACTGTAGGTGTGAAGATTGCGTTCACCAAAGGAAATCAGTGGATTAGAAGGCTTTTTATATGTATTATGTGCGTTTTAGTGGCTAAATATGGTTGGGAGGTATTCGATTTTTAAGGGTTTAAACATCTTTGAATATCTCTAATAGTGGGATTAAATTTAGGTATATTGATTTTTAAATTTATCGTACGACAAATTTATCGTACGATAAAATCATCTTATAAAAATGAAGACACAAAAAATGCCGCCTGATTTCTCAAGCGGCTTTTCGTTTTATCTCGACATATACATGTTCCGTTCTGAATAAATCTTCAAGAAAAAATCATCATGAAGATCATCAATAAAGTAGATGCCCTCACCTGTAGATTTCATTTCTGGTCCCAATTCTTTATTTACATTCGGGAATTTATTGAATGAAAACACAGGGATCTTGATTGCAAATCCTTTTTTAGTCGGATTGAAGTTGAAGTCAGTTACTTTTTTCTCACCCAACATTACCTTAGTGGCATAGTTTACATAGGGCTCTTGGTAAGCCTTACAGATAAATGGTACCGTACGAGAAGCTCTTGGATTGGCTTCTATAACGTATACTTTTTCATCTTTGATCGCAAACTGGATATTTATCAATCCTTTGGTATTCAGTCCAATAGCTATTTTATGTGTGTATTCCTCGATTTGTTTGATCACATTTTCGCTCAAGTCAAAAGGAGGTAATAAAGCATAGCTATCTCCCGAGTGGATACCTGCTGGCTCAATATGCTCCATGATACCAATGATATAGGAGTTTTCTCCATCACAAATAGCATCTGCCTCTGCTTCAATGGCATTTTCTAGGAAGTGATCAAGAAGGATATTGTTATCAGGGATATCGTTTAATATTTTTACAACGTGCTGCTCAAGCTCGGCTTCGTTGATGACGATTTTCATGCTTTGTCCACCCAATACATAGCTAGGACGCACTAAAAGAGGGAATCCTAAGGATTTAGATACTTCTACAGCTTTGTCTGCCGTACGAACAGTATCAAATTTGGGGTAAGGGATATTCATCTCTACCAACTTCTCCGAGAAACGACCTCTATCTTCCGCCAAATCAAGGGCGTCGTATGAAGTACCAATGATTTTTACACCGTATTTCGTTAGTTTTTCAGCCATTTTGAGGGCTGTTTGTCCTCCTAACTGTACGATTACACCTTCTGGTTTTTCGTGCTGGATGATATCATGCACATTTTCCCAGAAGACAGGCTCAAAATATAATTTATCCGCTATATCTGGATCTGTAGATACAGTTTCAGGGTTGCAGTTGATCATGATGGTCTCATAGCCACACTCTTTGGCTGCTAAAACTCCATGTACACATGAATAATCAAATTCTATCCCTTGACCGATACGGTTAGGGCCTGATCCCAAAACAACAATTTTCTTTTTATCTGTTTTTACGGATTCGTTTTCGCCATCTTCTTCGCTAATATTAAACGTAGAATAGAAGTAAGGTGTTTTTGCTTCAAATTCTGCCGAGCATGTATCTACACATTTGTAGGCTCTTTTGATATTGAGATCCATACGCTTACTATTGACCTCGCTTTCTTTACAATGTAAAATATGAGCAATTTGTCTATCCGCATACCCTTTTTGCTTGGCTGTAAGTAGCAGTTCTTTTGGAAGAGTAGTAATCGAAAATTTAGAAATCTCGGATTCCATTACGACCATTTCCTCGATTTGGTGTAAGAACCACTTATCTATTTTGGTTAGATTTTGAATCGTTTTAAACGATAATCCAGCCTTAAACGCATCATAAACGTGGAAAAGCCTATTCCATGAAGGATTGGCTAAGCTATGCTTGAGTTTTTCTTGGTCACGCTCTTCTTTACCATCTGCACCTAGTCCATTTCTTTTGATTTCAAGTGACTGACACGCTTTTTGAAGGGCTTCTTGGAAATTACGTCCAATACCCATGGTTTCTCCAACAGATTTCATCTGAAGACCTAATCTGCGGTCGCTACCCGGAAACTTATCAAAATTCCATCTTGGGACTTTCACAATTACGTAGTCAATCGCTGGCTCAAAGAAAGCCGATGTAGATCCTGTGATGGGGTTAATCAATTCATCCAAATTGTATCCAATGGCCATTTTTGCAGCTATTTTAGCAATAGGATATCCCGTAGCTTTTGATGCAAGGGCAGAAGATCTACTTACGCGTGGGTTGATCTCAATAGCTATGATTTCGTCTGTATCAGGATGTAGAGAGAATTGGACATTACAACCGCCTGCAAACTGACCAATCCCGTTCATCATTTTGATCGACATATCTCTCATTTTCTGATATACAGTATCAGGGAGTGTCATGGCTGGTGCTACTGTGATTGAGTCTCCCGTATGTACACCCATAGGATCAAAGTTCTCTATGGTACAAATGATAACAATATTTTGGTTATTGTCTCTCAAAAGCTCTAGTTCGTATTCTTTCCAACCCATAATGGATTGCTCTACTAATACTTCATGAACTGGAGAAGCATGGAGACCATGATTCAATGCTGCATCAAATTCTTCTGGAGAATTTACAAATCCTCCTCCTGTACCTCCTAAGGTAAACGAAGGACGAATTACGAGCGGAAACCCGATTTCTTGTGCTATTTCTTTTCCTTCTAGAAACGAGCGAGCTGTACGTCCTTTACAAACCCCAATACCTAGTTCAAGCATTTTCATTCTGAACTTCTCTCTATCTTCGGTAGTTTCAATTGCTTTTATATCGACACCAATGATTCGGACATTGTATTTTTTCCAAATACCCGCATTATCACAGTCTATCGCTAGATTGAGGGCAGTTTGCCCTCCCATGGTCGGTAACACACAGTCGATGGGGCGACCCATAGCTTGGTGCTTTTCGAGGATTTCGATAATAGACTTCTTCTCCAGGGGCTTCAAATATACATGATCCGCATTCATGGGATCTGTCATGATTGTAGCTGGATTGGAATTGATGAGAGATACTTCTATTCCTTCTTGTCGTATAGAGCGGGCAGCTTGAGAACCTGAGTAGTCAAATTCACATGCTTGACCAATAACAATAGGACCTGAACCAATGATTAGGACTGATTTAATGCTAGAATCTTTCGGCATTTTTTTGGGAGAGTTTCGATTTGATTATCGAAAAACAAAATTAGTGCATGTTGGGATTTTGACCTAATTTATTTCCACAAAATGCCAAAAAAAGTTCAACAATAGTACGAATCCAATAATATATTATCTTAACTCAGGTTTTACAAAAACGACACTTTCTTTGTCAACGACTACCGCTCCATCGGGCAAGCCCTTGGTTTTGCGGACAAATTTTTTCTGCGTGAAGGTTACGGGAACTAGGCTATCTGTCTTCCGTTTAGAGAAATAGGCTGCTAAGGAAGCCGCATATTCTATTACGTCTTTTGGGAGATTGAAATTGTTCTTTTTTCTTACGACCACATGTGAGCCTGTACAATCTTTGGCATGGAGCCAATAATCATCCTTTTTGCAATGCTTTAGGGTAAGCAAATCATTGTTTTTTGCATTTTTTCCTACCAAAATTTCATGTCCGTTGTGATGAAAAACTTTGAAAAGGCTATCTTCTTCAGCTGAGGAATTAGTCTTTTTGGGTGGTTCTAATCCTTTAATATCTTTGAAGCTAGAGGCATTTAGTAGTTTTTCTATTTTAGATTGAAGTTCTTTTTTTCGATCATGGGCTGCAAGTAGATTTTTCTCAGCAATATCGATTTCTATTTTTTCGTTTTTAGCTTTTCTATAATACCATTCTGCATTTTTTACAGCACTGAGGTTCTTTTTGAGCGTAATTTCTATCGTTTGGTTTCTATAAAAGTCAAAAAGTTCTACCTTCTCAGATTCTCCTTTTAACGTATGTATATTGGCCATCAGAATGTGTCCAATTTCCTCTTTGCTTGTGCCATTTTTTAACAGTTGGAGGGCATGTTCTTTTTCAAAAATATAGTTTTCGAGCTTTTGAGCTTGTTGCTTCGCTTGATTAATAGATTTTTGTTGAGCTTCAAAAAATACTTGTATAGAATAATAATATTGGAAATAGTACTTTAGTGCTTCTTGTGGATCTTGGCTTGAAAATAAAACTTCGGCTGTTGGCAAAAGACACAAGTAAACCTGATGTTGGGTTTTTAGAATGTAGAAATTAGGCTTTTCAAGTTCGTTTAAGATATTTAGGCAATATGAATATTTGGTTTCTAAAGAATTATTTTCTGTTTGGGATTCAATATAGGTGCGAATGTTTTTTCCGAATGTGGGAAAACCCAGGTTGATATTGCCTTCAGAGTCAATAAAAGCTTGCTTACTGGGCTCAAAAGTCTTAGAAAAATCCTCCAATACCATGGTTTTATCGGCAATTAGCTGATTATTGAATACATATTTAGGAGTGGGCTCATTAGCATCAAATAGTAAAAGATTAGGTCTATTGCCAAAAAATTTAACAACAAAAACGACACCATTAGACAGTTCAAGAATGATTGCTCTTTCCCAATTTCCTACTTTTATTTGGTGGATTTGTAGTCCATAGAATTCTGTCCACAAGTCAAATGTGTTTTTACGAGCTCTAGCGTACTCTTCTAGCAAAAAAACATCGCTTTGGTTGGGCTTAAGGCGTATTCTAAGGAACTTATATTGTTCATTTTTACTAAATTCTAGCAGTAATTCGTCTTTATCTTGGCTAAAACAACTTTCCAATACAAACCCTTTCAATTGTTTTTCGAGATAGGGAGCATAGTGAGATAGAAAATGGTAGTTGGTTTGCATTTGATAGAATTGTACGAGTTGAACCCGTTTCTTGTTGTTAAGAGGCAAATATAGGGCAATCCTTGCTTTTACCGTGTTTTATGAATGCTTCGGCTAGGTTTGAACCGTATTCTATTCCTCTAAAAACTTCCATCTTCATATGTGCATCATCGTAGATGTTCTTGAATTGACTTTCGTGAATCAGTACGGCTTTTTTCTTTAAATCATAATATTTACTGATATCAACATAATGCGTAGGTGCAAAATTTTGCGTTTGAATACCACTCATGACCTCATAATAATAGAAGGATTCTTTCATTCCCGTTGTAAGCCAAGCATCGTAAAATAAAAGGGAGCAGGTTCTATGATCGCGATGGGTATCTATAGGCCAATGTGTCAATATTACATCGGGTTTTTGGCTAGATAATAATTTACGGACCCGTTCGTACCATTCATTATTGACTATCGTTTCACCATCAATTTGATTTAAAAATAGGGCTGTACACCCCAATATTTTACAAGCCTCTGTTGCTTCTTGGGTTCTTATATTAGCAGCCTCCTCTGGTTTTAAACCATTAATACCTTTTTCACCTCGCGTAAGGTATACAACAGTGACTTGATGCCCTTCGGCTATCCATTTTGCAATACTTCCACCGCAGCCTGTTTCTGGGTCATCGGGATGTCCTCCAGCTATCAAAATATGAACAGGTTTGATTGGGCTTTTTTTGCTTTGGGGTAGCAAGGGAAGACTTATAGTTCCCTTAAGAATGTCTCTTCTTTTCATATTTTAGCTGAGTAAGGCATATGTAAGTAAAGATACACTTTCTTAATCGTTTATAAGAAAGATACTTATGGTTTCTTTGAGTATATCTATTGCATTTTACTATATGGTAAGAAGTTAAGCGTGTTTGTGAGTTGTTTAAATGTCTTATTTTTAGTTATTTATGTTTTTTATATTAATTTAATGTTAAGCAAATGTTACTTATTTTTAATGTTGAAATTAAATTCTAGTTAAAAATATTTTTTAGTTATAAAGGTAACGTTTTTTCGATTTCCTTTGCATGCGAGTTTTCAGAAATGCACTCGATTCCGATTTTCATAATCCTATAGATCGTTTAAAAATTTTATATTTTTTTAAACTTTTCTAAACTTAAATTTTATGAGAACATGCAGTTTTTTTACTTCAGCATTAAATTTTAAGGTCTTACTCAATGCAATTTTAATTGCCTCTTTTATTTGTTTTTGTGCGAAAGCCCAAACGGATGTTACTTCGAATTATACTTTTAAGCCTGTCGTTATGGGTGGAGCTGGTTGGGTCACGGGTTTGGTGTTTCATCCTACAGCTCAAAATGTGGTGTATTGTAGAACGGACGTAGGTGGAGCTTACAAATGGGATCAAGCCAATGGACGTTGGATTAATTTATCCACCGTTTCCAGAATGCCCGAACTTTTAAATATCTCCGATGGGAATTATGGACCGGGCGGCCGAAGAGATGCTTTTTATGAAGTTGAAAGTATAGGTTTAGATCCTCAAAATAGCGAAGTTATATACATCGCTATGGGTAATCTCTACGATTCTCAAGGCGGAGTAATGATGAAAAGCACCAATGGAGGCAGTACATTTAGCTTATTGAAAAACCTTCCTTTTGTACAAATGGCAGGTAATTTTACAGCTAGATTTAACGGTGAACGAATCGTGGTAAATCCTTCTAATAGTAATAAAATTTTGTTTGGAACGCGTCAAGACGGTCTAAAAGTATCAGAAGACGGGGGAGCAACATGGACAACCAATACCAACTTGCCAGCAGGTACTCCTGTTAATGAAGATGGGCTTCCAGGCAATGATATTGTGGGAATAAATGTACTAGTCTATGAGAATAGCACTCGCGTTTATGCTTCTGTTTCTGGTTTTGGTCTCTACAAATCTGAAGACGGTGGTACCAATTGGACGCAAATATTATCAAATTCAGCTAGTGAATTAAGAGTTGCAGCTGGGAAATTGGTAGCAGTCGTCAAGAAAGGTGGTGTTAGAACGTATGATCCTGCAACTGGATCATGGTCGGCTGAGGGATTGCCTTCTACAAATATTGTAGATATCGCTATCAAGCCGAATGAACCCAATGTCATATATGCAATAAATGATGGTACCAATAATATTTATAGAACAGTAGATGGAGGCTTAAATTGGTCGAACACCAACACGAATAATAATGATGGAAAAAACAATTTTAAAGCGAGCTTATTTCCTTGGAAAGAAAATACTGATTTACGCAATTGGCTTTCGGTAGGAGAAATTGAGTTTAATCCTAACAATAGCAATGACTTATGGTATGCTGAAGGTATGGGGACTTTTCGAACGACCAGCATTGGTAATACAACAGATCCCGTATTTGAAGACAATTCAACAGGAATAGAGGAATTAGTGGCATTGGGCATTACGGCGGCTCCAGGAGGCAAAGTAAACGTAGTGGGGATGGATAGAATGGGATTTAATTATACAAATCCTGATGTAGCCCCAAACTTACAAATGGGCTTAGGACAGAATTTTACAAGCGGTTGGAGTGTCATTGCTTCGCCAACAGATCCCAATTTTTTAAGCGTAGCTGTCACTGATCATAGAGATTGGGGAGGTGCAGGAGTAAGCGGCTATTCAACAGACGGTGGTTTAACTTGGACTAATTTTGGTTCCGTACCTCAAAACGGTATGTACGGTGAAATAGCAGTGGGTGCAGGCAATAACAGCAATAATCTGGTTTGGAAGTCAAGAAATGGGACTGGTAAGACCTATTATTCAAAGGATAAAGGTCTTAATTGGTCGGAAGCTAGTATCCCTGATTATTTAGATGATGAAAACTGGTGGGCTGGTGCTAAACGTGTACTGAGTGCTGACGGTCTCACACCCGAAAAGTTTTATATCATATCAAACGGGACCAGTAAGATTTATTCTACGCTAAACGGTGGTACTAGTTGGAATATCGTAGGCTCAACACCCTTTTCTGGTCAAAGAACACAAAAGCTCCGTTGTACGCCGGGTATAGCGAATCACCTATGGTTGGTGTCTGGTTATAATTCTGAATTTACTAATCCAAGAGAAGCTGCAGGTATATATTTTTCAAATAGTGGTGGTGAGTCTTTTGCTAAACTTCCAGGCTTTGACGAATGTTGGTCTATTGGATTTGGTAAAAAACAAACTCCAAGCAGTTATCCGACTATCTTTGTTTATGGAAGATATAATGGTAATTGGGGCTTATACAGGTCTACTGATCAAGGATCTACATGGAGTAAATGTGCAGAGTACATTCAAGGGAGATTCAATTCTGTAAATGATATTTCAGGAGATCCCGACGTATTCGGTAAAGTTTACGTAGCTACGGGTTCTACAGGTTTTGCTTATGGAGTAAGTAATGAAGTAAATACTATCGTAGATGTGGCGAGTGTTAGCATTTCTCCAGCTTCTATTACATTAAATCCAGGCAATACCCAGGCCTTAAGCCCTACTGTTTTACCGAGTAACGCTACCAATAAAGCTGTCACATATGTAAGCAGTAATCCAACAGTGGCTACTGTTAATACTACAGGTCTTGTAACTGCTCTTTCTCAAGGAAATACCACAATTACAGTTACAACAGCAGACGGAGGTAAAACAACTACCTCTGCTATTACAGTTACTTCCGTAAGTGGGGGGGGCATTGGTGTAATACTATTTGATGATGCCCTAGCCAGTGGTTGGAGTGCGACTTCTTGGGAAGCAACAGCTAATGTAAACAATACAAGTACAGTATACGCTGGTAGCAAATCCTTGGAGATAAATTATACATCGGCTTGGGGTGGTGTAACCTTAGAAAAAACAACATCTCAAGCAGTTGAGAATTTTGATAAAATCAAAGTTTGGGCAAATGGAGGTGTAGGGAATAAAGCTCTACAGTTTATCGTTTTCGATGAAAACAATGTAGAAAAAGGTCGAGAACAATTTGTTATTCAAGGTGGGGCTTGGAATGAATATACTATTTTATTGTCTGAAGTTGGAAGTCCCATAAGTATCAAAAAAATATTAATTCAAGATGGTAGCGGAGCTCCAACGACTTCATTTTATTTAGACAATTTACAGTTTTTTGGGGTGCCAGTAAATAGCGTTGTTTTAACACCACAATCATCTGCAATTCCAATTGGAACTACTATACAGCTTTCTGCTTCCGTTTCTCCAACTAATTCAAGTAACAAAAAAATCACCTTCAGTAGTAGCAATACAGCAGTGGCAACGGTGAACTCTACAGGTCTAGTTTCTGGAGTTTCGGCTGGTGCAGTGGTTATTACTGCTACAAGTGATGACGGTAATAAAACGGCTACAACTACTATTACAGTAAATGGATCTAGCAGCGGCAGTCAAATGATTTATGACGATGCACTTGCTAGTGATTGGACTATGAGTTTTTGGGGAACAGAAGTCAACTTAAGCAATACAACTACGGTTCAATCAGGTCAAAAAGCCATCGCTATGAATTTTTCAAGTGCATGGGGAGCCCTTACTGTTGTAAAAGGTACGCCTCAATCCACAAGTGGTTTTGATAAGCTAAAATTGTGGATCCATGGTGGTAATGGAAATAAAGCAATTCAAGTGGTTGTGTTTTCGGGCGATAATAATGAATCAGGTAGAAAGCAACTAACAGCTATTGGTGGTGCTTGGAACGAGTATACAGTGCTTTTAAGTGAAGTAGGTAGTCCAGAAACTATCAAATCTTTTTTCATTCACGATGGGAGTGGAGCACAAACTACCGAATTTTATGTAGATAAAATAAGTTTAGAAAATGGTTCTACAACAAGTACAGTCAATAATTTAACTCCCGAGTATCAACTTATTTATCCAAATCCGTCTGAAGGTAGATTTACTCTGAATTACGAAGATAAGCAAGAAGAAAAGGTAAGTTTTCAAATTCGAAATATGCAAGGCAGAACCTTGTTTACAACAAGCCAGAGATCGAAGATTGGTAAAAATTCGAAAGATTTTGATGTAAAACTTTTGCCTGGTGTTTATACTATTAATGTATTTAAAGAGAATAAAACTTCACAACTAAGATTGGTAATAGGAGAAAAATAGTTTAAACTGTGCTAATCGAGCAAAAAAGCGAAGTCTGAAAGGATTTCGCTTTTTTGTTGTAAAACGTAGTATAAAAAAATTAATAATGAATAATAATTAAGCCTCCAGCTCCTTTACCTCCAGAAGTCGCTCCGCCTCCGCCTCCGCCTCCGGGAAATGAGCCATCAAAACCATAATTAAATGCATAGCTATCAAGTGTTCCTCCGGGTTGCAAAATGGTGTACGTGTTGCCTGCACCTCCCATTTGTCCGGGATAGGATTTTCCCCCATTGCCAGGATTAACAACAA
The DNA here is from genome assembly GCA_051649345.1 of Leadbetterella sp. Lineage (GTDB taxonomy): Bacteria > Bacteroidota > Bacteroidia > Cytophagales > Spirosomataceae > Leadbetterella. Next base: position 14,065 of record JBOFGX010000063.1, read on the forward strand.
TTTGAAAAATCCCAGGAGCCCGTTCTTCAAAATGAAAACTGCCACCAGGAAAATATTCGCCTTGTACAAATTGAAGAAGACTTGCATTGGCTGTCAAGGAAAAATTGCTTTGTCCTGCTATTGCCGTACCTAATATTGTATTACTCAATAACGTAATATATGAATAAGAAATATCGGTCCAAGATCCATCAGATCCATTTCCCACTTTAATATCCAATACATTGCCACTTGTTACAGGTATAATTGTACTCATATAATTTCCGCCAGACCCTCCATAATAATAACCGACATTTCCTGTAACTTTAGGAAATGTAGTTTTACTTCCAGATGCTCCAGATCCCCAGGCCTCTACCCAAATTTTAGTAACACCACTTGGTACCGTCCAAGTATAATTTTGATGGCTAGTACTACTATTATAGAAGGTTCCATTATATCCTCTAAAATTTACGGAATTCGGAAAGTTAGCATACAGGCCTCCATTACCTGCTGAACTTAGATTTTGCCAAGAAAGACCATTGTAAAAATTAGGCGATGCCGTGGTTTGGTTATACATGATTTGACCGGTCTGAGGGCTAGCTACAGCAGCAGTACTTCCAAGTCTTGGCAATTGTACCGCTTGATTAGTCGAATTGGCCTGAATAATACTCGGGTTACTACTATTGGGATCAATAGTGACAGATTGGGCAATAGAGGTAACAGAGTGTAGTGCTAGAAAAAGAGTAATACAGAGTTTGTACATGCTATAAATAATTTATATACATGAAATTAGCTAAAAAATAAATAGATAAAAATTTTGAAAATGAAATTGCTACTATTTTTATTTAATGGTAATCCTCTAATTACACCCCTGTATTTTGGCTTCAAAAACACCTGTTCTGAAATAAAATACAGGTGGACTGCCTATCAATTGCGTTGATTCGACTTTAAACCCCGGCTCAAGAATGATGGCTTTCGAAGATGTATATTGTACGTTGACACCCGAAAAAACATCGTCTGTAGCCGAGATATTGCTAGAAGAAGTCAATAGATTAGAAGCTTGTTGTTTTTGTTTATCTGTATGGACAGTTGTGGATATATTTTGGGTAGGTGGGCAAAACACAAACGAATACAAGCCTCTACCTATAGAACCATTGGTCGCTTCAAAAAATGCTCTCCCAGTTCCAGGGTTTGTATGTACTTGTGCAGAAGGCGAAACTCCGTCTTTGGTACTATAATTTGGAATTATTTCTCTTTGGATATTTTCTACTAAATTGACCAAAGTACCATTGGATTTCCATAGCTCGTATCCATTGATACCGTTTGTAGCCGAAAAAAATATATGAGGACCAATTATACCAAAAGGCTTAGAATTGGTGCTAGAAATTCCACTATTGACTCCCAAGTATATATCTTTTACTAAAAATGTATTGATTTGAGTACCGTCAGAGCGGTATAGCTCTCTTCCTGTAGTTGACGTATTAGCCGAAAACAAGAGCAAGTTTCCAGCCAAAACCATATTTTGGGGGTCACTTCCTTGTGCTCCAGTGTGTATATCCTTTACCATTACTGTACCAGCTGCGGTTCCATCCGTTTTCCAAAGTTCTCTGCCATTCACCCCATCATCGGCTGTAAAATAACATACGATACCATTCGTGGTAAAGTTCCGTGGATACGCTCCAATGTTATCCACTGTACGAATGTCTTTGAGCAAAGTAGTAGTAGTGCCATCTGAACTCCATAATTCTTCAGGGGCCTGAGAGCAAAACAAAATTTTATTATTAAAAACGATGGGGCTACCTACCGAGTTAATACCTGAACTTACCAGTGTAACAGTCTGTCCATCTGTTCGATAAAAGTTATAAGTACTTGAATTGGGAGTAGCGAAGAAATAGGTGTATCCATTGTAGTAAACAAAGCCTCGAGGATAACTACTCCCATTGCCCAAATCTATATCGGCCACTTGTACAGTTCCCGCTGTGGTACCGTCTGATTTCCAGAGTTCACTACCCAAAATACCATCGTCGGCACTGAAGTATAGCGTTCCGTTGGCATTATACATTTCAGTGATATAGGCATAACCGCTCGGATTGATGTTTTTTACCTCTACCGTTCCTGCTACTGTTCCATTTGTTTTGTATATTTTTGAATCATCAGAAAAAAATACAGTGCTTGGGTTGATTCCAACAAATACTGGATTAAACGAAAAAGGTAAATTAATTGTAGAAATAGGAAATGTACCAGCAGTAGTGCCATCTGTAACAAAGGGAGTACGAGGATTTAACCCAGTACTTGCACTAGCTGTAAATAAGGTTTTGGACCCCAAAGAAAAATAGTCTGATGGAAAAGACTCTCCCAACGAAATGTTTTTGATTTTTGAAGTGCCTGCAACAGTACCGTCTGTTTTGTAGATTTCATATCCATCGGTTGTATCATAACCCGCAAAGATGAGTTGGCCGTTTAGCTCTTCAAAATTAGTATAAATAGGATATGGATATGTTTGTAACAATGTAAGTGATGAAGTGCTTGTGTCATAACAATACAATTTAGTGATGAAATTACTAGGCTCATACATCATAAAATAAAGCTTGTTCCCTATTGCTTTTAAGTTATACGGATTTGAATCTGAGCTACCAGCTACAATATCAGCTATCAAAATAGTTCCTGCTACAGTACCGTCTGTTTTCCAAAGTTCTCTCCCAGTCGTCGATGAATATGCACTGAAATAAAGAGCATTATTACAATAAGTAAATCCATATGGATTTGAGTTACCATTAGTAGGTGAATTATTTATATTGGCAAAATGATAGGTATCGTCATCTGTGCCTTGACTTTGCCATAGTTCTTGACCATACATACTAGTGTACCCACTAAAATATAAGTAACCGTTTAAGTTACCAAAAACTGAAAACGGCTGATAAGCGGAATTTGCTACATTAGCTATATCTGAAGTATAATTACTATTGATATTGTATTTACCTATGGCACCGTTTGGTCTTTTAAAGTATATATCAAAAATATAATCCGTATTGGGTGCAATTCTGGAGTTGAAAAATAGATTGGAAACACCTTCAGTAGAGCCAATTCGTGTAGGATTAGTACCTAATCCCACTGTATACCACAAGCCTTGGTAGCTTGGACTATTAACCGTAAAAAAAACATAATCATATTGTAAATCTGAGCAAGCAATTATTTCTGTTATGCTACTGCTTGTAGATCCTGGAGTGATATCATTTACGATGGAAGTTCCAGATGTGGTACCGTTGGATTTCCACAATTCAGCTCCAAAACTTGGTGTGAATGCAGTAAAAAAAAAAGTATTTCCAGATACGGTAAATTTACTAATAAATGAGTTGCTCGTACCCGGATTGATATCTTTTACCAATACAGTGCCTATTTCAGTTCCATCGGTTTTCCAAAGTTCCTCTCCATATATTGGACTATACCCCGAAAAATACAGAAGTCCATTGAACGCAACTTGGTTCAAATCACCTCGTACGCCATCCCCTAAGCCGGGATTGAGATCTTTGACCATATAGGTTCCTTGGGCAGTGCCATCAGTACGCCAGAGTTCAATACCATGAATATTGTCATTATGACGAAAATACACAATATTGCCCACTCTACATAATCCACCAGGTTCACCTAAGCCCACTGTATTTATTTGCTTCACAAATTCTGGGTCTTGAGCAAGTACCCAATGATGTAGAAGGAGTATTGATAAGATATGGAAAATTTGTATTGGTTTTTTCATAGCTAAATTGTTTAAAATGAGGTTTTAGAAAGTGAAAAGATTAATAAGGTTACTATTAAATACAGTTCTGAAGGCTATCCTTAAAGTTTTGGATCTTTCTTCTTGAAATTGTTACCCGCAAATCATTTTTCATATCAGCATATCTGTATAATGTTTGGTCATACTCCTTAATAAAATGGGTGTTGATAAAATACGATCGATGTGTACGAACAAAATTTCGCTTGGGAAACCGAGAGGCTATAATGCCCAATGTGGTAGAGGAAAGGAACTCTTTACCATCTTTAAACAGCACTCTGCTGTAGTTTTCGAGGGCTACAATGGCAACGACGTCGCTGGGATTTACTCGTTTGCGTCCGCCGATCAATATTTGTTTTGTATTCATGATTATAAATGTTATCCAATCCTAAACTTGAAATTGGTAATATAAAATTGATAAAAACCAGAATGCCAAAAATCAGAAATGAACAAGTGGCGGTTTTTGGGGAATAAGTGGTCG
>JBOFGX010000064.1:0-2200 GCA_051649345.1 Leadbetterella sp.
GGAGTTGCAGACGTTGTCATCTTTTCTAAAACAATGTAGGCTTAACCACAGGACCAAAACCAAAACCAAAACCGGGATCAAATGTACGTTAATGAAACTAAGGAACCTTATGCAGATGGAGGAGCTGAATCGGTGGGATCAGCGCAAAAAGAACGGAGTAAAGGAAGATTAAATGTAGGAGCCAACTTGGAAGGAACCACCAAAATAAAACCAATTCCAATTGACCAAGGCAAGGTCTTGACCACCAAAATAGAAAGCCCAACCGGATGCCCAACAGGAACTCCAACAAATCCAAAGGAACTGAAACAGGGAATCCAAACTTGCCTTGGTAAACAATTTTAACGGGTTTAAAGTCTGGGTTGTATCTTCCCCGACTGGGTAATTTAGATCAAGGGACTTAGCCCAAGTCAAAGATGGCCACCTATTGCCGTCGGTCCACTTCTTGCTTAGCGAAGTGGGATTTTAGCCAGTGTTCTTCTGGGGCCTACTAGTCCTTATAGTGATAGACTTTCTGCACTTCAACTTTTCCTTCCGGAAGGTTAGCTGGTTACCTTTACTACCCTTAGAGGGATTACTGTTGTATGATCGGTAGTGTGCCGGCTTTTGCAACGCAGTTTTGCTTCTGCTCAGGACTTGCCTGTCGGTCTGTTTTACGTCGGCCTTTGGACTTAAGTTTTTACGAGTTTCTTACTTCTCGCTCCTGACGGAGTTCAAACCCTCAAAAGAGGTTATGTATCCAGGACGCTACTCCCAGATACGCTGCCAAAAAGGCGCTGTGGTCAACGTGAGCTGTACTTCAAAAGAAGCGCTCTAAACTCGCACAGATAAAATTTTAAATGTGAAAAATAGAAATGAAAAAAAATGTGTTTTCGAAAAAAATGGACACTCAACCTGAATGCAGGCAATACAGTATCAAAATAAAAACAATCAACCTCCTGAATGCAGAAAGGATGATCAACAGATAGAACAGTGACAACCACAAGTAACAGTCAACCCAAGAAAAGGATAATGCAATCAAAACTTGTAAAGCAATCCAAGACGTGTTAATCTATCAGATAAATACACCCACTTACCAAGGTGGATGTGTGACAATTCAACAACAACAAAAGAAAACGCGAAGTAGAAGAAGTAAATGCTTTCTGAGTTGTTCAGTAAATTAAATTGTGAGCTATATAAAATGATTATCTGGAATGGAGATTTTATAATAGGAGCACAAAGCTCTTCAAGTATATATCCTACATATTATGTAGGATCTACATTGATTTTGTTCTAGTAAACATACTGTCTATGCAAGATAATTTAGACTTCCTTTAGAAGGCTATTGGACTTGAGACAGGGGCTGTTGAAATATAGGCCAGGGCTATTGGGATATAGGCTTGGGCTATTGAAATATAAAATGGGGCTATTGTATTATAGACCGGGGCTGTTGGAGTTTTTAATTCCTGCATAGCAGGTTTCAATTCCTGCATAGCAGGATCCTGATTCCTGCACAGCAGTGTTTGTAATTTCTTGCACAGAGGCAAGGGAGCTTTTAAATCATAATTGAGATGCTCAGGATATTTCATGATACTACATTGGTAAATAAATAAATACTATACTGTAACTTATTAATGTAACTTTTGATCCAACTGGCGGATTAACTTAGGAAAAAGACATATAACATTAGTTGTTGTCATTTTCATCTGTCACTCCCCTTAATGCAGAAGATGGATCATCTTTAATTTGTTTGATAATAATAGGATAAGGTTTGTTTAAAATAGTTTCACCTTTCCAGAAGAATAGGGGTTGTATTAAGGGCCAAAAAGTGGTATATCCAAGAGGTTTGGTCAATACATCACTGGGATTATATTTTCCATCAATATGTAATAGATAAATAATTTTAGCAGCTAAACATTCACGTACACGGTGATAAGATAATGCGTTGTGACGTTTGTTAAGAGTGGATTGTGGTATGGTAGAAGAAGTAATCACACTAGCATTATCACCAAACATCCATGCTGGGCCATCTATGGGAATGCCCATCATTCGAAGGGTATAATGGAGGTCCATGATTTGTTCACAAGCATGACGTGCAACCATGAATTCAGAACCATAGGTAGCTGTTTCTACAGTCTTTGGTTTCTTACAATATGATATAACAGGTGTTTTATTGACAAAATGAAAAATACCAGACATCGCTCTTCCAGTGACCAAGTCATGG
>JBOFGX010000065.1:0-13876 GCA_051649345.1 Leadbetterella sp.
CATAAAAAGAGAATTTCTCAAATGATTTTGAATTATATTTTTTTATAAATTAAACGACATACACTTGGTCTAATTTTAAAACTCGAACGATGCATTCGAGTTTTAATTTGGCCCATAATTAAACAAATGTTTTAAATACAAACTCAAAAATGAAGCGAAAATTAATTTTATTGGGGGTGATTCTATGCACATATCGTGCTATTAACGCCCAACAAATGACACTCCAGGATTGCATAAGTTTGGCTAAATCCAACAACGCACAGGTACAAGCCAGCAAAATAGATCGATCTATTTTAGATTCTAAAATAAAAGAGGTAAAAACTGCAATTTTACCACAAGTAGGTGTTTCTTTAGATTATAAGTACTTGATACAAATTCCAGGTCAGGTTGTTCCTGCGAGTTTAGCTGGAGGCCCTCCAGATGAGTTTACAACACTAGCATTTGGACTACCCACTAACCTTAATAACTCTATCTCAGCTACGCAAATATTGTTTAGCCCTCAATACAAGACAGCTTTGGAGCTGGTCAAGACGAGTACAGAAGCTTCTGATCTAGGAATCAAAAAGGCAGAAAAAGATGTTGCATATCAGGTTTCAGTAGCTTATTTTAATATTCAGATTCTAAAAAAACAAATCAATTTCTTAGATGAAAACTTAAGCTCTCTTCAAAAACTGCAATCCATCACTCAAGCACTAAAAGACAATCAACTAGCGAAAGGTACGGATGTTGATAGGATAGTACTGAATAAACAAAATCTCGAATTTCAGAAAGAAAATCTAAGTTCGAATATCGAGCAGTTGTACAGTCTTCTAAATTTTCTCATGGGTAAACCACAAGGCTCTGACCTACAAATTGTTGACATTGACAATAACATTACGGCTGCACAGGCACTGGGTAGTCAAGCAACAGATAGGGTAGAATTGCAATTACTCGGAGTACAATCAAGAATCAATTACCTTGAACAAAAAGGATTCAAAAAAGAGTTTTTACCTTCTGTGGTTGCATATGCAAATTATTCACAAAATGGTGTTGCAAACTCAGACAACTTATTTTGGATTCCATCATCGATGATCGGTTTTCAACTCAAATGGAACGTGTTCGATGGATTCGCACGAAAACAAAAAATCCAAACAAAGCAGGTAGAGCTCCAAAAACTCAATCTACAAACTAACCAGCTAAACCAAAGCATTCAAATGGAATTAAACAATGCCAAACGTTCCTATCTGGTTCAACAATCCCAAATTAAAAACTATCAAAACCAAATAGACTTAGCTAACAAAATATTTGAGTCTACTCAAATTCAGTATAAGGAAGGTATTGTTGCCATGAATGAAGTGATTCAATCAGAAAACAGTAAAAACGAAGCTCAGAATAACTACATCAATAGTCTGCTTAAGTTAAAAACAAGTGAATTAGAAATAATGAAAGCATTGGGTGACTATTGATCCAAATAAATTTTTAAAACTAAAATTAAGACAATAAAAAAAATAATATTATGAAAAAAGTAATCATAGTTGTGGGTATCATTCTGATACTAGCTGGATTGATGTTTTACAAATTGAAGTCCAACCAAGAAAAAGTAGAACAAAATATATACAAAGCTGACCCAAACAAGGAGGTATTAGTAAGGACCAGTACCATTTCTCGCCAAATTATCGGAAGTGCAAAATCTTATCTGGGTACTTTTGAAGCATCAAGAGAAAACAAAATAGCCTCAGAAGTAGCAGGTAAAGTTGTGGTGGTGGGTGTTCAAGAAGGTCAATACATCAAAAAAGGCCACCTTATTGCCAAGGTAGACGAAGAAATGATTGGACTACAGATTGAATCTTTGAAAATAAGCCTAGAGGGGCAACAAAAAGATGTAGCGAGATATACTAATTTGAGCAATTCTGATGCAAGCCCTGCTATCAACCTAGAGAAAGCTCAATTGGCCGTAAAAATGACACAGGCACAAATTCGTCAACTAGAAGCTCAAGCAAAAAGAACGGCTATTTATTCTCCGTTTTCTGGAATAGTTACTATGCGTATGTTTGATGCGGGAAGTGTTTTGGCTCCTGGTGTTCCATTGATTCAATTGACAGACATTTCGAGTTTAAAACTATCTGTCGCAGTACCCGAAAACGATCTTGTCAAGTTCAGAATGGGTCAATCTGCCACCATTAAAACAGAGGTCTATCCATTGGATAATTTTAGAGGAACCGTCTCAGAAATCGCTACAAAAGGCGACGCTAGTCATAATTTTGCTGTGAAATTATTAGTAAACAATTCAAGCAAGAGTGTACTACGAGCGGGTATGTATGGAAGTATTGAAAATAGCAATTCTACAAGCTCCACCCTTGCCTGTATCCCCAAAACAGCCCTTGTAGGTTCTCCAAAAGATGCAAAAGTATTTGTAATAGTAGATGGAAGAGCAAAACTAAAAAGTATTCAAGTGGGGATATCTGATAACACAAACATAGAAGTAAAATCAGGAATCGCTGATGATGAGCAAGTAGTTACAGTAGGCCAGCTCAATCTTGTTGATGGAGCTAAAGTAAAAATCGAAAACTAATAAATCTCCATACCATGTCATTAACCGAAATCGCCATAAAACGCCCCTCTCTTATTATCGTCATGTTTACGATATTAATTGGCGGCGGTATGTTAGCCTATACAAAGCTTAGCTACGAACTTTTACCTGACTTTTCACAGTCAGTCATAACCATAACAACCCCTTATCCGGGAGCCTCTGCAGCAGAAGTTGAAGAACAGGTCTCTAAAAAACTAGAAGATGCCGTCTCTGGACTGGAAAACATAGACGAAGTAAACTCGAAGTCCATCGAAAATGCTTCTTTAGTATTTATTTGGTTTAAATACGGTACTGATCTTGATAAGGCAATTCAAGATGCTCAACGTAAAATTGATAATATAAAAAGTGATTTACCAAGCGAAATCAAGACACCCATCATGTCTAAAATTTCGCCCAATGATCAACCGATCCTTCAAGTCAGTGCCAATTCTTCATGGGAAAGTAAAGAATTTAGGCAAAAACTTGAAGATGAGATTATACCGAAATTACAACAAGCAAAAGGAGTAGCCGAAATCACTCTTTTGGGAGGTGAGCAGCGAGAAATCAGAATCAATGTTGATAAAAACAAGCTACAATCCCTACGAATACCTATTATGGCCATTTCGCAAGCCATTTCGCAAGCCAATTTGGAATTTCCGACAGGAAAACTTAAAAACGAAACAGAACAAATCACTGTTCGACTTAGTGGAAAATTTAACAGCATAGACCAAATCAAAAAACTGATTATTGCTACCCCTCCAAACGGAAGCCCAATCTATTTACAGGATGTGGCTCGTGTAGAAGATGATATTGCAGATAGAGCGTCTTTTTTTAGATATAATGGCAAGGATGGTATCGGTATCATTTTCAAAAAGCAAGCCGATGCAAATGCTGTTGATATGGCAAAAGGTTTAAAGGAGAAACTCAAAGATATAGAGAAACTATATGCGAAAAATAATGTGAAATTTAAAGTATCCGACGATACCAGCTTACTTACAATTGAATCTGTTGATTCTGTTTTACACGACTTAGAAATTGCAATTATTTTGGTTGCTATCGTAATGCTTTTATTCTTACACAGTATACGAAGCTCAATTATTGTATTAGTAGCGATTCCTGCTTCATTGATCTCAACATTTATTGCCATGTGGATGCTAGGATATACGTTAAACTTAATGACACTTTTGGCCATGAGTTTAGTTATTGGTATTCTCGTCGATGACTCCATCGTAGTACTTGAAAACATCTTTAGGCATTTAGAAATGGGAAAAGACAAGCGAACTGCAGCCTTGGATGGTCGTAACGAAATCGGTTTTACGGCTTTAGCCATTACGTTTGTGGATGTAGTAGTTTTTACCCCCATTTTGTTTACGAGTACCACCATATCACAAGTATTACAGCAGTTCTCTATCGTAGTTGTTATTAGTACGTTGATGTCATTGCTGGTTTGTTTTACTCTCACGCCTTGGTTGGCTTCACGATTTGCACAGCTTACCCATTTAAATAAACGCAATCCTCTTCATTGGGTTCTTATTCAATTTGAAAAAGGAGTAGAAAGTTTTACTATGGGCTATGTGCAACTTGTAAACTGGTGTTTAAAAAACAAAATAATTACAGGCTTATTTATTGTATCGTTGTTTGTGATTTTAGCACAAATAATGGGAATGGGTATAATGGGTCAAGAATTCATTTCAGAAGGTGATCAAGGCAAGATGATTTTGAATTTAAAATACGACAAGAAAACCACTTTAGTCCAAAATAATCTTAATACCAGAAAAGTAGAAGCTTACTTACTTACTCAGCCTGATATAATCTCGGTCTTTGCCAATGTAGGAGGGCCTAAAAATGGACTAGGTGGCACTGGACAAGGCGATGAATCACAAGCAGAAATTACCATTCTAAGAGAGCCTTCATTCGTAGCAAAAACAAGTACCCCCAAACGACTTCTTCAAATACGCTCCGAACTAGAAAAACAATTTGCTGGCGTAGAATTTACAGGAAGAAACGCAGGTCTGATTGCTTCCAATGAGGCCCCAATCAATTTGATTTTTGCAGGTGAAAACAGAGAACAACTTTTAAAAGAAGCTATAAAAATGAAAGGTGTCATTGAAAAGATACCTGGAGCAAAAGACGTGGATATTTCTTCTGATGAAACTACCCCTGAAGTAAAAGTAGAAGTAGATAGGGAGAAAATGGCCAAATTGGGATTGGATATGGCAACTGTTGGAGTAACCTTACAAAATGCGTTTACCGGTAATGACAAGTCGCAATATAGAGAAGAAGGAAGCGAATACGATATTCGAATTATGCTGGATGCATTTGATCGTAAAAATGTATATGATGTAAGCCAAATACCTTTTACGAATCAACAAGGTCAAACAATAAAACTGGAACAATTTGCCCAAGTAACCCAAGACCAAGGTTCTGCTATGCTTGAGCGTAAAAACCGAAGAAACATGGTCCAAATCAATGCCTACGTTTCTGGTATTGGCACAGGTACATTGGCCGAACAAATAGACGACTATTTGGCTAAAAACCCACTCCCAGAAGGCTTATCAATTGCTTGGGATGGCGACATAAAACGTCAAGGAGAATCTTTTGGAGCGTTAGGGATGTCGATGGGTATAGCCTTGATATTGGTTTATCTGATCATGGTATTGCTTTATGACGATTTTGTTTACCCATTTGTAGTACTTTTCTCGATTCCTGTAGCCATTATAGGAGCCTTATTAGCACTCAACTTAGCAGGTGCAAACATGGGAATTTTTACAGGTTTAGGAATGATTATGCTTCTCGGTTTGGTAGCCAAAAACGCCATATTAATAGTAGACTTTACCAATCATCTCAAAACCACAGGTGTAAGTACACATGAAGCCCTTTTGGAAGCAATAAAAGAAAGAATGCGTCCTATTTTGATGACAACTTTGGCTATGGTCATAGGTATGATCCCGCTAGCTTTCGGTACAGGAGCGGCATCAGCTTGGAAAAGCGGCATGGCTTGGGTATTGATTGGTGGATTAACCTCTTCTATGATATTAACCATCATTGTAGTACCTGTAATATATACTACCGTTGACAATCTAAAGGCTTTTTTCGGAAAATTTAGACGCAAAGAAGCTTTAAGTTGAGTTTCTAAAAGTATTAGTTTTTTTTGAAAGATTAGCACGATATAAGTTTAAAAAACATTTAGAACGTAGTTCAATTACGTCTAAGTGGCCAATTCGCCCAATACAGCCAATCACCTTAAAGTCAAATTGAAGGTGATTGCTAAATTCAAAATGTAATAAATTTAAAAATACAACAGAATATGAAAACGCAAGTGATTATTTCGGGTGCAGGACCAACCGGACTCATGTTAGCTGCACAATTATGTCGTTTAGGAATAGAATTTATAATTTTTGATAAAAAAGACGGTATAACAAAATTGTCAAAAGCAATGGGGGTGCAAGCAAGAACTTTAGAGATATATGACGAAATGGGGATTGCCCAAAAAGCTATAAACCAAGGTCAAAAAGCTTCTTCCATTAAAATGATCATTGGAGGCAAAGTACAAGGAGGTTTTCAATTAGACGATTTAGGTGGAAAAAAAAGCCCATTCCCCTATATGTTGATTTTGGAACAATCTAAAAACGAAGCCTTGTTGCAAGAATATGTTTTATCCTTCAATAAGTCTATTTTATGGGAACACGAATTGGTTGATTTTGAAGAAAATAAAGAAGAGGTTAAGGTAACTATTAAAGACCAAAATGCTCAAGAAATTGTCATTGAGGGTCAGTATTTTGTAGGCTGTGATGGGGCAAGTAGCCCCGTAAGAAAAAAACTAGGTTTTACGTTTGAAGGAGGTACATTCGATCAGTTTTTTTATGTAGCTGATACAGCCATTGAATGGAATCTTAGCTATGGATCAGACATTTACGCATGTTTAGCAAAAAATACTTTTGTTGCATTCTTCCCGATGAAAGGTGAAAAAAGAGTGAGAATCATTGGCATGCTTCCACAAGGTAAAACAGATCAAGATGATGTACAATTTGAGGAAATCGAAACCTTGATCAAACAGGAGGTCGGCATACCACTGGATATAAAAGATTTGGGATGGTATTCAACCTATAAAGTGCATACCCGTATGACAAATTCTTTTATGAAAGGAAGGTGTTTTATTGCAGGTGATGCTGCCCACATACACTCACCAGCCGGTGGACAAGGTATGAATACGGGTATGCAAGATGTTTATAATTTAGCATGGAAATTAGCGATGGTAATAAATGGCTATGCGGATAAAAGCCTCTTGGAAACCTATAATGAAGAACGTATTCAAAATGCCAAAAATTTACTAAAAAGTACAGACGCCATTTTTGAAGCGGAAGCAGGATCGGGATGGTTTACGAGCTTTGCTCGAGTTCATATATTTCCAATGATCGCGGGCTTTTTGTTTCGACAAGATTTCGTAAAAAACGCCGTTTTCAAAATGATTTCACAAACAGGTATTAGTTATGAAAATGCTTCAATAAGTCAAGACGAAGTAACAGATGATAAAGTAAAAGCTGGCGACAGAATGCCCTATTTCGACTATTTGGACAATAATAACACATTGATCTCAAGCTATTCTCACAATCCAAATCACCAGTTCAAATTATTTCATTTTGGTACAGAAAGCAATTTGATTGAAATTACCAATCAAAATAACACATTTGACCAAGGCTTAAAAAAGCTTCTGATTGTGCATATAGATTTAAATAAGAATAGAGAAAACCTAGAGGCAATTTTTGGAGAAATCGAGAGAGATTTTATACTTATAGTACGTCCAGATAATTATATAGGATTGCAATCCTATGATATAAGTATTCAAAAAATCACGGATTATTTATTCAATAAATTAAAATTAATTAAATCATCTTAATATCAAAATAGCGTAATGAATAAATCAGCGACAATCATATTGATAATATGTACATTATGGGCAAATTACTCCTTTGGGCAAGTAACTGAAAAAGGTATTGTAGGAAATTGGTACAGCGAAGAAATGGATCAATCTACAATACAAATCTATTTGGCCAAAGATGGAGCTTACTATGGGAAAATCATAAAATCACCAAAACCAGACCACATTGGGGCCATAATATTCCATCAGTTACGATTTAATGAAAAAGAGCAAGAATGGAGTGGTACAATTAGACAGCCCAAAAAAGATATTTCCATTAATGCTAAGGTTACAATGGTATCCAAGGATAAATTAAAGCTAGTGGGAACGAAACTGATTATAACCAAGACCTTTTATTTGAGTAAGGTTTTATAATTTGAAACATCCTCCCAAAACACAAAAAATGGATAGCTACCTATCCATTTTTTATATACAATTAACTTAAAATCAACAATCAATCATCCCCCTTTGTATTAATCTCTGCACCAAGAATAGCTATTCTGTATGGAGTGGAAGATACTTTTATTTTCTTGACATTAGAAAGATTCTTAGTCTCAGCTTGTAAGACTTCACCCGTTTTAGGCAAAACCACATAAACATACTTTCGCGTCGCTTCAAGCGTCGGCTTTTGTTTCTCTGATTTATCTGTAGCTTGTGTTATACTACCAGATACTTTCAGTGTCTTCGTTCTTAAATCATAAATTCTAACCTCTCCGCTATGAAGCAAAACTGCCAGATTCTCCTGTGAAAGGTCAACTTTACACTGCATAATATCGGTATTTTCAATAACTGGAGCAATTGTACTTTGTACTACATCAATCAAATACGCACCTTTAGCTGCTGTATAACCAATAAATTTACCATCTTCATATGTTTCCAAGATAGTTCCAAACCAAGCAGCATCAAAACCTGTAGGATTGGGAATCAATTTTTGCTCACCATTAGATTCTACAACCAAAATTCCACTTGCTGAACCAAAAACTGCATATCTTCCATCCGTCGCGTTACCGTGTATACCTTTAGTAGCAATTTTTGAGGCAAATAACTGCTTTCCTGTATTATCAATTACTTTTACTCTTTCGGGCAAAGTACCTGCAATACTTCCATCCTTCTCTGTAATCGCATACGTACCGTTTGAAAAAGTAGCCATTGCTCCATGGTGAGCTACATTACCTGCATTTATTTGCTTAAGCTTCATACCATTCACGTGAATATCTGCCACTTTACCTACAGACATTGTACCATCACCATCATTGAAGGTCAAAATCTCACCTTTTTTGCTTTTGAAATGAGTCGGCTGCTTACTTTCTCCTACCATGGCTCCAAACTTGGGAGTACCTTTTATATCTACATGATCCCCATGCGATTCAAAACCCGTATCAAATGTCTCTAGCATATTATTATCTCTATGGATAATACCCGCAAATCGACCAGACTCTTCCATATACAAAGAAGATTTAGGGTATTTTGATTCAAACGATTGAATGGATCCGTCTTTAGGATTTACTAAAGTAAGGGTTTTGGTGTTTTCATCACTTACCAACAATCTAATAAAATTATACTCTAGGGGACTATCCGGTTCCGCGTCATTTGAGCTCTCACATGAAACAAACATGCTTATTACTAATACCGGGAAAACTAAATTTAAGAAGAAGTTTTTCATGATTTCTTTTATTTAAATGAAACAATGTTGCAAATAAATAACTTTTGTAACGAAAATGCAACAATGTTGCGAAATAAATGAAACAATGTTGCATATAGAATACCGAGATTATAATTCTATAATTAAAGAATTAAATAGGTAGGGCTAATCCAATAATAAAGGGTAAGTCTAAAAATTATAAAAAAATGAGTTAAAGACTATTATTCATACTAAACTATGTTAACTTACCATTTAAGTACTTGCTATTATTCTTTTATATACCAATATTTATGTTAAATTTGATAGGATTTTAATTTAAGACCTATGGCAAAATATACAATAAAAGTAAACGGAAAATCACAAATTGTGGATGTCGACTCAGATACTCCTCTATTGTGGGTTTTGAGAGATACTCTTTCACTTACTGGAACAAAATACGGTTGTGGAGTAGCTATGTGTGGAGCCTGTACTGTTCATTTAAATGGTTCAGCTGTTCGTTCATGTCAATTACCTATTTCGGCTGTCGGAAAATCCGAAATCACCACAATTGAAGGCCTTTCTCAAAACGCTGATCATCCTGTACAGCAAGCTTGGCTTGACCATGATGTTGCTCAATGCGGATATTGCCAAGCTGGACAAATTATGTCAGCGACCGCTTTATTGAAGCAAAATCCCAACCCTAACGATCAGGATATCGAATCGGCAATGAGTGGTAACATATGCAGATGTGGCACATATATTCGTATAAAAGAGGCCATTCATACTGCAGCTGCAAATATGAAATAGTTTAACCTTAAACTGAAAAAAAATGTCGAATCACAAAAGCAATAGACGCTCGTTCATAAAATCTTCCACCTTACTTAGTGGAGGACTCTTGCTCCACTTTTATTGGCCAAATTCACTTGAAGCAAAACAAAATATAGCTCCAGACATAGTAAATGGACAAGAGCTAAACGCATATATACGAATACTTCCCAATAGTAAAGTAAAAATACTTTGCCCTAACCCAGAGTTTGGACAAAACGTAATGACCTCCTTACCTATGATGGTAGCGGAGGAGCTAGACATAGACTGGAAGGATGTAGAAGTAGAAATGTCTGTCCACGATAATCTAAAGTTTGGAATGCAGTTTACGGGTGGAAGTAACTCCATAAAAACGTATTGGAAACCACTACGTAATGCAGGTGCTACAGCAAGGCAAATGCTAATTGAAGCTGCAAGTAGCCAATGGGGAGTACCTAGTTCGGAAATCACTTCTCAAAACGGAGTATTACATCATGCTAGCGGCAAAAAAGCAACTTTTGGTGAAATGGCCACGGCAGCGTCGAAATTATCCGTTCCGAAGGATGTTAAACTAAAAGATCCAAAGCAATTTTCTATCATTGGTCACTCAAAGAAAAATACGGAAGGAAAAAAAATAGTTACCGGTCAGCCTCAGTTTGGATTAGACTATTCTACAAAAGACATGCTGATCGCCATGATTGAGCATCCACCTGCTTTCGGGATGACATTGAAGTCATTTGACGGTACAGATGCTAAAAAATCAAAGGGAATCAAAGATGTATTCTCCATAAAACTATACGATGAGGGCTCTGAAAGAGGGCTATTTGAAACTCGTTCCTACAATGAAGTAGTGGCAATAGTTGGCACTAGTACCTGGGAGGTTTTGAAAGCACGTAAAAAACTAAAAATTGCATGGAAGCAACGCGGAGATTTGAAAGAATCTACCAAGGGGTTTCGAGGAGATATAAAAGAGGAATTTAGTCCTGGAGGATTGGAAAGCACGGAATTGCATTTAAAAAACATGCAGGAAATGATGACAAAACCTGCAAAGCAATTGAGATTAGACGGAGATCCCATACAAGCATTCAAAAATGCAGCAACCGTAATCGAAAGGACGTACAATGGCCCTTTTCTACCGCATAACACCATGGAACCCATGAATTGTTTTGCTCACGTAACAAAAGACAAAGCTTTATTTGTTTGCCCAATTCAAACGCCTGGACTGGCAGAAGAGACATTAGCCAAACGTTTTGGCTTACCAAAGGAGAAAGTAGAAATAAATATGACACGTATGGGTGGCGGCTTTGGAAGACGTGCGTATCATCATTATATGGTGGAAGCTGGAATAATTTCGCAAAAAATAAACGCACCAGTAAAACTGATTTATACCCGAGAAGATGATATGTCCTATGGTATATATCGTCCTATGTACACGGCAAAATACCGAGCAGCATTGGATGCTAATAAAAATCTTATCGGCTTTCATGTAATAGGTGGTGGAATACCCGAGCATCCTATACATGCGAATCGTTTTCCAGCGGGAGCCATTGATAATTACTTAGCTGAAGGCTGGGAGATTCCATCTAATATTACGATTGGGGCCTTTAGAGCTCCCAGATCAAATTTCAATGCAGCAGCGGAGCAATCCTTTCTAGATGAAGTAGCGGAAGCAATGGGCAAAGACCCCATTGATTTCAGATTAGAACTACTAAAAAGAGCAAAAGAAAAGCCCGTAGGTACAAATAATGATTACAATGCCGAAAGGTATTCAGGAGTTCTTACACTTCTAAAGGAAAAATCAGGATGGGGTAAATCTGAAAATGATAAATACAAACGAGGGGTAGCGGCTTACTTTTGCCACAACTCATATGCAGCCCATGTAGTGGATATCGTACAACGCAATGGAGAACCCTATGTAGAACAAGTCACCAGTGCAATTGACTGTGGAATAGTTATAAATCCCGATGCTGCAAAAAACATGGTAGAAGGTGCTGTCATTGACGGGATTGGAAATGCATTCTTTGGCAATTTATCGTTTAAAAACGGAGTCCCAGAACATAAGAACTTCAATACTTATAGAAGCATTCGATACAATCAGGCTCCAAAAAAAGTGGATGTACATTTTGTAGATAGCACAGTAGATCCAACGGGATTAGGAGAGCCTCCATTCCCACCCGTTTTTGGAGCAATAGCTAATGCATTGTATAAAAGTACAGGAAAACGATATTACAATCAGCCGTTTGGGCTAGAAAACACAAAAGAAAACAGGTTGTAGATAAATAAACTCTATTGCTAAGTACAAAATTCAAACAATAGAGCACATTTCTTTGCTCCAGTAGATTTATTCAATCTATGCATTTGTTTATCACGGACAGTATTACAAAAAAATAGCCCCCATTCCTGAGGGCTATTTTTATATTGTTTTATTAGCTCTATACATCCTAAATACACCATATAAAATTAAAACTACGCCTAATCCCCATGATGCCCATTTATCCTCTATAAAAACTAAAAACCACTTTCTAACTATTACTTGCAAACCAAGTACTACATAAACAATTCCGATAGCATACCTAAGAAAAAAAGATAGCTTTTCAGGAGCATTACTCTTCAAGCTTAAATGTAACAGGTAAGTTGAACCAATAACGTACATTTCTACCGTTTTGCTTTGCTGGAGTAAATTGAGGCAAACCAGCAACTACTCTTTTTGCTTCTTCATCGCATCCAAATCCAATACCTCTTAGCACCTCAACAGCACCAATACTACCATCTTTTTCAACAACAAATTTAACAAATACTTTACCACTCACGTTTGCTCTTGAAGCTTGTGCCGGATACTTGATATTCTCACCCAAATACTTATAGAGAGCAGATATACCACCAGGAAATTCAGCTTGCTGCTCCACAGAAGTAAAAATCTCATCTACCTCTTCCTTCTCCAACTTTACCTCTTTCACTTCTTCTGGAGTAAACTCAGGTACAGTTTCAAAAGGAGTAGCATTCTTATCACCTTCTTGGGTGACAGTAGCAATCTTAGCTTCCTTAAAATCATCAGGAGGTGGCTCCTCTTTTATGACCTCCTCATCCTTTTTCGGTACAGGTGGTACAAATTTAATTGTAGCAACTTTCTTCTTCTCAATTACCTCAATCTTTTTGGGAGGAGGCGGAATATCTAATTTCTTGGGAGGGGGTGGTTTTATCTTTTCAAGATTAATTGACACCTCACGTTCAGTATTCGCCATACCTTTTACAAATTCGGCTAGAGCAAAACCCCCAAAAATTAAGGAGAAAATCAACACACCAATTATAAAGGCCGTAGTTACATATTTTGTATAGGTCTTTCTTAACTGATATGCACCGTAGGCCTTATTCCTTTCTTGGAATACGATATCATCTAATGTCACGTTACTATTTACTGTACTCATATTTACTAAAATTTAACGTGAAAACTTAGGTTGCTTTATCTTTTCATTGTACGCATCTTGCTCCACCTTTTCTACATCAACAATTGCAAACTTTTTATTATTTGTGATTGACATTTCATCCAAAATATCAACTGTATTTTTAAAATTACAATCCTTGGTTGGTTTGATAATAACAGTGAACATATCTTTATTAAGAGCAGTAGCCTTCTTATTCATTACATCTTTACGAATACCTTCTGATGAATAATCAGTTTCAACTAAATTAGATGATTTGACATCATCTATGTCTTCCTGATACCAAAAAATTCGATCATCCTTACCCATTAATATAGTAATGGTGTTAGATTTCTTAACTTTACCATCATCAACAGGACCATCCTTCTTGGGCATATTAAGATCCATTTTGTTAGGCTTACTGAAGGTAGTTGTAAACATAAAGAAAGTGATCAGTAAGAAACCCAAATCCACCATGGGTGTCATGTCAGGTTTTCCTGACTTCTTTGCGGATCTTACCTTACCCCCTTTACCTTTACCACCACCACCGGATTCCTGTATTTCTG